>NZ_AEWE02000013.1:0-48791 GCF_000190455.2 Pseudomonas sp. TJI-51 | reverse complement strand
TGCCGCCTTGAAGTGGCGGGCGTAGCGCGGGCACAGGTCGTCGCGCTTGAGCAGGATGAACACGTCGGCGACCTGGAAGTCTTCGTCCCAGCACGGCTCGCCGCAGATCTTTGCACCCAGGCGCATATAGGCTTTGAGCAGCGGTGGCAGTTCGGCGATGACGTTGTTGGGCAGCGCCAGGTTCGGCAGCGGCTTCTTCGGTTCGGCGCGCAGGTGCTCGGTGCACAGGTAGCGCTCGCGCAGGCGCTGCATCACGGCCTGGGCCTGTACGCCACCGTCCTGCATGGGGATGCTGGCGCAGCCCATCAGGTAACGGTAGCGGCCTTCGTTGAGGACCTCGGCCAGCTCGCCCCAGAGCACGGCAATGGTGCCGCCGTTGCGGTAGGCGGGGGCTACGCAGGTGCGCCCCAGTTCAAGGACTGGCCCTTGCAGCTGCAACAGGCCGTGCAGGCGGAATTCTTCTTCGCTGTAGAACCGCCCCAGGCTGCTGGCGGCCTGGTGGTCAAGCAGCCGGGTAGTGGCCACCAGCTTGCCGGTACTCAGGTCGCGTACACCAATATGGCGGCAGTGCACGTCGTAGTCGTCCATGTCCAGGCCGTGCTCGGCACCTTTGAGTTTGGCCTTGAATTCTGCGCTGAACACTTGGTAGCGCAAGGCTTGGGCTTCTTGCAGCGCCTTGGCGCCAACCAGGCGTTCGGCTTGCAGACGGCGTTCAGTGCTGTTGTCGCCAGTGTGAGCGATCCGAGTCATTGCGAGTCTCCATAAGCCAGCCATGAAGGGTTGCGGCCGGTCGGCTTTGTTGTGCAAAGTCAGCCTAGGTAGACGCGGTGTCACCCCGGTGAAGCTTTGGTGATGCTTGCGTGACAACCCCTGGGGCTTGTACGTGCCATTCCAGGCCCTGCGGCCGCAGGTAGACGCGGCGTTGGCGGCGGGGCCGGCGCATTGGGCCGAGCTGCGGCAGCGGAATCAGGGGGTGATGGCACTGGTTGCGGCGGCGCGGGAGAAACGGCTGCACAAGGCCTGGGCTGCTGTGGGCTCTGCATGAGTGCGCAAGACCCTGCAGGGCACGCCGCTTGCTGCCGGTAAAGCGGGCGGGTAAGGTTGGCGGCTTGGTTTTCTGAGATTTGTCATGTTCAAGTTGCCCTCCGCGCTCTTCGCCCTGTTGCTGGCTGTTTGCCTGCCCGCCCATGCCAACTGGCACCTCGATGGCGAGTCTTCGCGCTTGTCGTTCATTACCGGCAAGAACGGCGATACCGCCGAAGTGCATCGCTTCCTGGTGCTGCATGGTTCGGTCGACAACAAGGGCGTGGCGGGCTTGCGCATCGAGATGGATTCGGTCAGCAGTGGCATCCCCCTGCGTGACGAGCAGATGCGTGACCAGCTGTTCGAGGTCGGCCGCTTTGCCGAGGCCACGGTGAAGGCGCAAATCGACCTGCGCCCGATCAATGACCTGGCCGATGGTGCACAGATCGAGCTGCGCCTGCCGCTGACGGTCACCTTGCACGGGCAGTCGCACCGCTACAACGCCTTGTTGCTGGCAACCCGCCTGGATGCGCGACGGTTCCAGGTGGTCACCCTCGAGCCACTGCTGCTGCGTGCCGAGGACTTTGGCCTGCTGCCGGGGCTGGAAAACCTGCGCAAGTTTGCCAAGCTCAAGTCCATCAACCCGTCGGTGCCGGTCAATGCGGTGCTGATTTTCACCGCGCGCTGACATGCCGGGGCCGGTATTTCCCTGGCGGGAGGGTAACCAGTTCGAGCTGCTGATCGACGGCCCCGAGTTCTTTCCGCGCATGCTTGCGGCGATCGAGCGCGCCGAGTCGCAGGTAGACCTGGAACTCTACCTAGTCGAGGCTGGGGCCTGTGCCGAGGCGGTGGTCGAAGCGCTGGAGCACACGGCCCGGCGGGGTGTGCGAGTGCGCTGCCTGTTTGACGACTACGGTTCGCTGGCCTTCAACAGCACGCTACGCCAGCGCTTGCTGGCGGCGGGGGTGGAGCTGCGCTGGTACAACCCCCCGCGCTGGAAGCGCGGCCTGCGCAACTTGTACCGCGACCACCGCAAGCTGCTGTTGGTGGACGAGCGCTGGGCCGTGGTCGGCGGCACGGGCGTAACCGATGAGTTCTGGACACCCGGCCAGGCGCGCAGTGACTGGCACGAGGTAATGGTGCAGATGCAAGGCCCGGTGGTGGCCGACTGGCAATTGCTGTTCGACCGCCAGTGGCATGCCAACAACCGCCGCACCGCATGGCGCCCCGCCGAGGGCTTTGGCTTGCCGCGCCTGCCCAAGGTGCCGGCGCAGGGGCAGGGCATGGGCCGGGTTGCCTACGCCGACGCCCGTCAGCACCAGGACATCCTGCACGCGCTGGTGCGCGCTTTGAACAGCGGCAAGCAACGGGTATGGCTGGCCACACCCTACTTCTTGCCAACCTGGAGTGTACGCCGTTCCTTGCGCCGGGCCGCCAGCAAGGGCCTGGACGTGCGGCTGCTGCTGACCGGGCCGCGCACCGACCACCCCTCGGTCCGGTATGCCGGGCACCGCTACTACCCGCGCCTGCTGCGCGCTGGTGTACGCATTTTCGAGTACCAGCCGTGCTTCCTGCACCTGAAGATGGCCGTGGTGGACGACTGGGTCAGCGTTGGCTCCTGCAACTTCGACCATTGGAACCTGCGCTTCAACCTGGAAGCCAACATCGAGGCACTGGACCCACCGCTGACGGCGGCCGTGGTCGCCAGCTTCGAGCGCGATTTTGCCCTGAGCGAGGAAGTCGACCTGGCCCATTGGCACGCCCGGCCGCTGTGGCGGCGGGTCAAGCAGCGCATCTGGGGCTGGCTCGACCGGCTGGTGGTGAACCTGCTCGACCGCCGCGACTGATAGCGGCTATCGTGCAATGACTGTTCACGGGCGAGCGAAGGAGTGTGTGCGATGACGGCGAAAAAAATTCTGATGCTGGTCGGCGATTACGTCGAGGATTACGAAGCAATGGTGCCGTTCCAGGCACTGAGCATGGTCGGCCACACGGTGCACGCGGTGTGCCCGGAGAAGCTGGCGGGGCAGACCGTGCGTACCGCGATTCATGATTTCGAGGGTGAGCAGACCTACAGTGAAAAACCCGGGCACAACTTTGCCCTGAACTTCGATTTCGTGCGGGTGCGGCCCGAGCGCTACGACGCGCTGCTGATCCCGGGTGGCCGGGCGCCGGAGTACCTGCGCCTGGATGAGAAGGTGCTGGAGCTGGTGCGGGCGTTCGACCAGGCTGGCAAGCCGATTGCAGCAGTGTGCCATGGTGCGCAGTTGCTGGCAGCGGCCGGGGTGCTGGAAGGGCGCGAATGCAGCGCCTACCCGGCGTGTGCGCCGGAGGTGCGGCTGGCGGGTGGGACGTTCATCGACATCGCCGTGGACCAGGCCCATGTGGATGGTAACCTGGTAACCGCCCCGGCCTGGCCGGCGCACCCGGCGTGGCTGGCGGCCTTCCTCAAGGTGCTGGGCACCCGCATCGCCTGACAGGGGTGTTCGCAGGTGAACCCGCGAACAGGCCCGTACAGGCTCAACCTACCTGTTCAACCCAGTCATTGAGGTTGTAGTAGTTGGTCACGCGGGCAATCTTGCCGCAATGGATGTAGAAGAAGGCCCCGGCCGGCAGCACGTAGGTCTGCCCGTTCGCAGGCGGCAACCCATCGTCATTGGCCAGGTACTGGCCATGCACGGTGAACTCCGCCGCCGCACGGCTGCCGTCGGCGTTCTGCATGACCACGATGTCGGCCAGGCGCTCGCGGTAGCAGCGGTTCATCTTGTCCATGAACGCTGCAAACCTGGCCTTGCCCATCTGCCGCTCGCCCTGGTTGATGTCGTGGATCACGTCTTCGCTGAGCAGTGCCAGAAAGCCCGGCATGTCGCCGGCGTTGAAGGCAGCGTAGTACGCATTTACCAGTTCGGTAGCGGTCATGGAACAATACCTGTCGTGTAGGGAAAAGGCGGGTCGTTGCCCCGGATGATACGGTTCCCCCTCAAGCCCGGCTTAGCCGAGCGCGTCATCCACATCGACAAAACGACCGCCAAGCATGGAAATACGCCTGTTGCACGGCGCCGCTATCGCGCCCTATATCGATGACCTCGCTCGCTTGCGCCTTACCGTATTCCGCGAGTTCCCCTACCTGTACGACGGCACCCCGGAGTACGAAGCCGACTACCTGGCCAACTATGCCCGTTCCGGGCGCAGCCTGGTGGTGCTGGCGCTGGACCAAGGCCAGGTGGTGGGTGCATCTACCGGCCTGCCGCTGGTGGACGTGGCCCCGGAGTTCCAGCAGCCGTTCCTGGCCCAGGGGCGGGACCCGGCCAGCGTTTATTACTTTGGTGAGTCGCTGGTGTTGCCGGAGTACCGCGGCCAAGGTTTGGGCGTGCGTTTCTTCATCGAACGCGAGTCTTATGCCCACAAACTGGCCGAGTTCGACTACTGCGCGTTCTGTGCGGTCGAGCGGCCCGGTGTACACCCGCGCCGGCCTGCAGACTACAAGCCGTTGCATGGTTTCTGGCGTAACCGCGGTTTCCTGCACGACCCGTCGCTGCGCACCCGCTATGCCTGGCGTGACCTGGACGAGCAGGAAAGCTCCGACAAGCTGATGTCGTTCTGGCTGAAGGAACTGCCGGTATGATCCGCTTGGCGGCCTGCCAGTACGCTATCGAACTGCATGAAACCTGGGACGCCTATGCCGACCACCTGCAGGGCCTGTGCGCCGAAGCGGTGGCGGCGGGCGCCCGTTTGCTGTTGCTGCCCGAGTATGCCGGGCTGGTACTCAGCGGCCAGTTGAGAGGTGAACAGCGGGGCGACCTGCTGGGTTCGATTGCCGGGATCCAACCGCTGATCGGCGCCTGGGCCGCCTTGTGTGAACGCATGGCCAGGCGCTGGGGCATCTACCTGCAGCCGGGGAGCGTGCCGGTGCTGGACAATGACGGTGCCTACCGCAACCGCGCCTGGCTGTTCGGTCCCGAGGGGCCGCTGGGCTACCAGGACAAACTGATGATGACCCGCTTCGAGCGAGAGCAGTGGGGCATCAGCGCAGGCCAGGGGCTGCGGGTGTTCGATACTGCACTGGGGCGTGTGGGCATTCTGATCTGCTACGACAATGAGTTCCCGGTGCTGGCGCGGCAGTTGGCCGAGTTGGGTGCCGACCTGATCCTGGCACCGAGCTGCACCGACACCGAGGCGGGCTATCACCGGGTGCGCATCGGTGCCCAGGCACGGGCGCTGGAGAACCAGATAGCGGTGTTGCAGAGCCCGACGGTAGGGCTGGCGGCCTGGTCGCCGGCGCTGGATGAGAATATTGGCCGGGCAGGGTTGTTCGTACCGCCGGACCATGGCATGCCGGGGGACGGTGTGGTTGCCTTGAGCGCAGCGCTGGAGCCGGGCAGAAGCCAGTGGCTGGTGTGTGACGTGGACCTTGAGGAAGTACGGCGGGTGCGGCGGGAAGGGCAGGTGTTTACCCGCAGGGACTGGCCAGAGCAGTTTGACAGAGTGCGTTGAAAGCAGCGGCGCCTGCTTCGCGGGTGAACCCGCTCCCACCGGGGACATGAGGTCCCTGTAGGAGCGGGTTCACCCGCGAAGCAGGCGCCGCTGTTACATCAGGCTTACTTGACTTCGACTGCCAGGCTCTGGGCAATCTTGCTCTGCCACAGGGCAGGGCCAGTGATGTGCACCGACTCACCGTTGCTGTCTACGGCAACAGTAACTGGCATGTCCTTGACCTCGAACTCGTAGATCGCTTCCATGCCCAGTTCGGCGAAGGCCAGTACCTTGGACTTGCGGATAGCCTGGGCTACCAGGTAGGCAGCGCCGCCCACAGCCATCAGGTATACGGCCTTGTTGTCCTTGATCGCTTCGATCGCGGTGGGGCCACGTTCGGACTTGCCGATCATGCCCAGCAGGCCCGTCTGCTCGAGGATCTGGCGGGTGAACTTGTCCATGCGGGTGGCAGTGGTCGGGCCGGCAGGGCCAACCACTTCGTCACCGACCGGGTCGACCGGGCCAACGTAGTAGATGAAGCGGCCTTTGAGGTCCACTGGCAGCGCTTCGCCACGGTTGAGCATTTCCACCATGCGCTTGTGCGCGGCGTCGCGGCCGGTCAGCATCTTGCCGTTGAGCAGGATGGTTTCGCCCGGCTTCCAGCTGGCGACTTCTTCCGGGGTGATATCGTCGAGGTTGACGCGACGTGCGCTTGGGCCGGCTTCCCAGACGATTTCCGGGTAGGCGTCCAGCGATGGCGCTTCCAGCTCGGCCGGGCCGGAGCCATCGAGCACGAAGTGCGCGTGGCGGGTGGCGGCGCAGTTGGGGATCATGCACACCGGCAGCGAAGCGGCGTGGGTCGGGTAGTCCATGATCTTCACGTCGAGCACGGTGGTCAGGCCACCCAGGCCCTGGGCACCGATGCCCAGTTGGTTGACCTTCTCGAACAGCTCCAGGCGGATTTCTTCCAGGCGGTTTTGTGGGCCACGGGCTTTAAGCTCATGAATGTCGATGGACTCCATCAACACTTCCTTGGCCATGACCGCGGCCTTCTCGGCGGTACCGCCAATGCCGATGCCGAGCATGCCAGGCGGGCACCAGCCAGCACCCATGGTCGGTACGGTCTTGAGCACCCAGTCGACGATCGAGTCGGACGGGTTGAGCATGGCCATCTTCGACTTGTTCTCCGAGCCGCCGCCCTTGGCGGCGACATCGACCTCGACCTTGTCGCCAGGCACGATGGAATAGTGGATAACGGCCGGGGTGTTGTCCTTGGTGTTCTTGCGGGCACCGGCCGGGTCGGCCAGGATCGAGGCGCGCAGGACGTTTTCAGGCAGGTTGTAGGCGCGACGCACACCTTCGTTGATCATGTCGTCGACGCTCAGGGTGGCACCGTCCCAGCGCACATCCATACCCACACGCACGAACACGGTGACGATACCGGTGTCCTGGCAGATCGGGCGGTGGCCGGTGGCGCACATGCGCGAGTTGATCAGGATCTGGGCGATGGAGTCGCGGGCAGCAGGCGACTCTTCGCGCAGATAGGCCTCGTGCATGGCCTGGATGAAATCGACGGGGTGGTAGTACGAGATGAATTGCAGGGCGTCGGCGACGCTCTGAATCAGGTCGTCTTGCTTGATCACGGTCATGCAGCGCGCTCCTCTTAAAGACGGGAACATTCATAGAGACGCTCGACGGTGCCGACCAGCATGTCGAGACGCCTTGCAAAGGCGCGCCGGCAGCATGGCCGACGCAAAAGGGCGCGGCAGTATAGCGTGCCTCACCGCGTGGCACACCTGCGAGTGGTCTGGACCTTGGTCGGTTGGGGCTGGGCATCCTTTTTGCTGCTGACGCCTGTGGTTGGCCTTACTATCGACGGGCGCGCAGAGCGCCCCCCACAACCTGAAGCGGGAAGAGATACCTGAAGATGCCCGAACTTTGCGTAGGCGAGCACCGCTGGGCGGTGCCGACCGGCAGCAACCTGCTCGATGCCCTGAACGAGGCCGGGCTCAACGTGCCCTACAGCTGCCGCGCCGGAAGCTGCCACGCCTGCCTGGTGTACTGCCAGGCCGGGCAGCCGCTGGACGCCATGCCTGAGGCCCTGGCCCTGGACCAGCACGCCCTGGGCTGGCGCCTGGCTTGCCAGTGCAGGGTGATCGAGGACTTGCAGGTTGCGTTGTTCGACCCGCAGCGCGATGGTGTGCCGGCGCACGTCTGTGCGCTGGACTGGTACGGTGACCTGTTGCGTGTACGGCTACGGCCCGAGCGGGCGGTGCGTTACCAGGCGGGGCAGCATGTGGTGCTGTGGAATGGTTCGGTAGCGCGGCCTTATTCACTGGCCAGCCTGCCGGGGGAAGATGACTTCCTGGAGTTTCACATCGATTGCCGGCGCCCCGGCGCCTTTTGCGACAAGGCTCGTGGTTTGCAGGTAGCAGATGTGCTGCGCCTGGGCGAATTCAGGGGTGGTGCGTTGCACTACGACCTGGATTGGCAGGATCGGCCGCTCTGGCTGCTGGCAGCCGGAACCGGGCTTGCGCCGTTGTGGGGGATCTTGCGTGAGGCTGTGCGGCAGGGGCATCGCGGCGAGATTCGGGTGCTGCATGTGGCGCGCAACAGCGCCGGGCACTATCTGGCTGAACCCCTGATGCAACTGCAGGGCGTGCAGGTCGAGCTGGTGCTGGAAGCGCAGATGGATGAAGCGCTGGCGCGGTTGCGGCCGCCTTCGCGGCAGACGGTGGCGCTGGTGTGTGGGGCAGCGGGGAGTGTGGACCGGTTTGCGCGGCGGCTGTTCATTGCCGGCGTGCCGCGGGGGCAAGTATTTACTGACGTCTTCGTTGAACATGCCTGAGGCAGCCAGGTTGACTGTGCCGGCCTATTCGCGGGCTCGCCCGCTCCCACAGGGGTGAGGCTGACGCTGTACCGGTGGGAGCGGGCATGCCCGCGAAGGGCCGCAGAGCGGCCCCTCTTTGAGGCAGGCTCAGCCGACCAGCGGATCACCCACATGCAGGATCTTCATGCCATTGGTGCCACCGATGGTGTGGTAGCTGTCCCCTTTGGTCAGGATCACCCAGTCGCCTTGTTCTACCAAGCCACGCTTGAGCAGTTCGTCGACAGCTGCCTGGCTGACTTTGTCGGCGGGCAGCGAAGCGGGGTCGAAGGCAATCGGGTAGACGCCACGGAACATGTTGGCCCGTGCCTGGGTCGCGCGGTGCGGCGAGAGCGCGAAGATCGGCACGTGCGAGCGCAGGCGCGACATGATCAGCGGGGTGTAGCCGCTTTCAGTCAAGGCGATGATCGCCTTCACGCCCGGGAAGTGGTTGGCCGTGTACATCGCCGCCAGGGCGATGCTTTCGTCGCAGCGCTCGAAGGTGGTGTGCAGGCGGTGGCTGGAGCGCTGGCTGGTCGGGTGCTTCTCGGCACCGGAACAGATGCGGGCCATGGCCTGTACGGCTTCGATCGGGTACGAACCGGCAGCACTTTCCGCCGACAGCATGACCGCATCGGTGTTGTCGAGCACGGCGTTGGCCACGTCGGAGACTTCGGCACGTGTCGGCATCGGGTTCTGGATCATCGACTCCATCATCTGGGTCGCCACGATCACTGCCTTGTTGTTGCGGCGAGCGTGCTGGATGATCTTCTTCTGAATGGCGATCAGCTCGGCGTCGCCGATTTCCACGCCCAGGTCACCGCGGGCGACCATGACGGCATCGGAAGCGAGGATCAGCTTGTCCAGGGTCTCGTCGTCGGCGACGGCTTCGGCGCGCTCGATCTTGGCCACCAGCCAGGCGCTGCCACCGGACTCGTCACGCAGCTTGCGCGCGTATTCCATGTCGCTGGCGTCCCGCGGGAACGACACGGCCAGGTAGTCCAGGTCCATTTCCGCAGCCAGCTTGATGTCGGCCTTGTCCTTTTCGGTCAGGGCCGGTGCGGTCAGGCCGCCACCTTTACGGTTGATGCCCTTGTGGTCCGACAGCGGGCCACCGATGATCACCACGCAGTGCAGGGCATCGGCGGTGGCGGTTTCGACGCGCATGACCACGCGGCCATCGTCGAGCAGCAGTTCGTCACCGACACCGCAGTCCTTGACCAGGTCCGGGTAGTCGATGCCGACGATATCCTGGTTGCCTTCGGTCAGCGGGTGGGCGGTGGAGAAGGTGAACTTGTCACCGATCTTCAGTTCGATGCGCTTGTTGGCGAACTTCGCGATGCGGATCTTCGGACCCTGCAGGTCGCCCAGCAGTGCAACATGGCGGCCGTTCTTGGCAGCGATGTCGCGGATCAGGCGCGCGCGGGCCTTGTGCTCGTCCGGCGTGCCGTGGGAGAAGTTCAGGCGTGCCACGTCGAGACCGGCGAGGATCAGCTGTTCGATCACTTCCGGCGAGTTGCTGGCGGGGCCAAGGGTGGCGACGATTTTGGTACGGCGGATGCTCATGCACAGACTCCTATAGTGAAGCGCAGCGAAAGGCTACTCCTGAATCTCGCTGTAGTCATTGTTCCGTTGCACTACCTGTGACTTCCGCGGTAGGGCAGCTGCAAGCTACAAGCAGTAAGCTACAGAGAAAAGCGCGTGCGGCATTCATGCCGCTCGTGGCGGCCTGGCAC
Organism: Pseudomonas sp. TJI-51; assembly: GCF_000190455.2. Classification (NCBI taxonomy): domain Bacteria; kingdom Pseudomonadati; phylum Pseudomonadota; class Gammaproteobacteria; order Pseudomonadales; family Pseudomonadaceae; genus Pseudomonas; species Pseudomonas sp. TJI-51. The sequence continues at coordinate 38,693 of NZ_AEWE02000013.1, read as the reverse complement.
TTGTCGCGCGCCGCTGAAGAAAACCCGACAGCGGCCGATAGGTTTGCTATCAAAGGAGATTGCCATGCGAGCCCTGATCGTTTTCGCCCTCGCCGCCAGTGCTGTCGGCTGTACCCGCTGGTCCATGGACCACCACCTGAACAATGCCTATCGCGCCTATGACCGGGGTGATTGCGCGCGGGTGATGCTGGAGCTGTCACAAGTAGACCGTACCAGCCGCGCGCGCCCGTTCATCCACCCCGAAGTGTCGCTGCTGCGCGGCCAGTGCCTGGAGCGCCAGGCGTTGTACGTGGACGCAGCCCAGACCTACCAGTACTTGATCCAGCAATACCCGCGCAACGAGTACGCCTATCGCGCCCAGGCCCGCCTGCAGACGCTTGAGAAACTTGGTCATTTGCGCGGTACCGAAGCGGCCGTGGCCCGGCCGGCGACTACTGCACCTTGGCGCTAATACAAAGGTGTGGTTTATTTCACGGGCTTCGCGGCGCGTGCTGCGCTAATCTGTAACCCAGCTGTTACAACAACCGCCAGTACCTTGTATTCCTGGCATCAGGTACGGAATACACTCGCCATCATGTTCAACAAACGCCGCATCGAACGCCATCAGCTCCCTTGTGCCCTCAAGGTGTTCAACCGCTTTACCGACCAGGAAATCGGCCTGCTCGGCAACGCCTCGGAAGACGGCCTGATGGTCATCAGCCAACTGCCCGTGCTGGTAGGGCCCGATTATGAACTGCAACTTCGCATGCCGCTGGCCGGCGGCGGGTTCCAGTTCGTCAACCTGACCGCCAGTTGCCTGTGGTGCAGTGAGGACCAGACCCCTGGGCATTACGATTCGGGCTTCATGCTGCTGCAGGCCCCGCGCGAGTACGACGATTTCGTGCGCTCGCTGCGCGACTATTTCAGCTTCCGCCCGGCCAACGCCTCTGCCTGAGCCTTGGCGCCCTGGAATCGCGTTAGAATCGGGTCGACCTCGCAAGACAGGACGACCCCGTGACCTCCAGCATTTTCTGGCACGACTACGAAACCACCGGCATCAACCCGCGCTGTGACCGGCCGCTGCAGGTCGCCGGCCTGCGCACCGACTTCGACCTCAACGAGATCGACGAGCCGATCAGCCTTTACTGCCGCCCCGCCGACGATATTCTGCCGCACCCGGCTGCGTGCCTGGTGACTGGCATCACCCCGCAGTTACTGGCCGAGCAAGGCCTGTGCGAAGCCGAATTCATGACCCGCGTGCATGCGCAGCTGGCACAACCAGGCACCTGTGGGGCGGGCTATAACACCCTGCGTTTCGATGACGAAGTGACCCGCTACAGCCTGTACCGGAATTTTTTCGACCCCTATGCCCGTGAATGGCAGGGCGGCAACAGCCGCTGGGACCTGATCGACATCGTGCGCACGGCTTACGCCCTGCGCCCGGAGGGCATCGAGTGGCCGCAGCAGGACGGGCGCACCAGCCTGCGTCTGGAGCTGTTGAGCAAGGCCAACGGCATTGATCACGGGCATGCGCATGAAGCGCTTTCCGACGTGCGGGCAACCATTGCCCTGGCGCGACTGATCCGGCAAAAACAGCCCAAGTTGTATGACTGGCTGTTCCAGTTGCGCAGCAAGCATAAAGTCATGGAACAGATCCGCTTGCTACAACCGCTGGTGCATGTATCCGGGCGTTTTTCAGCAGCGCGTAATTACCTGGGGGTGGTCTTGCCATTGGCCTGGCACCCGCACAATCGCAATGCACTGATTGTCTGCGACCTGCATCAGGAAACCCTGCCATTACTCCGGGAAAGTGCTGAAGTATTGCGTCAGCGCTTGTACACCCGGCACGAGGATTTGGCCGATGGCGAACTACCGGTGCCGCTTAAACTGGTACAGATCAATCGCTGCCCGGTACTTGCGCCACTGTCGGTATTACGCCCTGCCGATCAACAGCGGCTGGGCATCGACTTGACGTTGTTACAATCGCGCGGTGAACAGTTGGCCGATCAACAGGCGCAATGGCAGGACAAGCTGGAGCACATTTACGGCAAGGACGATTTCGCGCCGAGTGAGGACCCGGAGCAGCAGTTGTATAACGGTTTTATTGGTGACCGTGACCGGCGTCTATGCGAGCAAGTTCGTGCGCTGGAGCCGGCGCAATTGGGCCGGGGGCAGTGGCTGTTCGATGACCCGCGCTTGCCTGAGCTGTTGTTCCGTTACCGGGCGCGCAACTTTCCGGACACCTTGACCCCCGAGGAGCGCCAGCGGTGGTATGCGTTCTGCCAGCAGCGCCTTAGCCAGCCGCAGTGGGGGGCGCCGAACACATTGGGTGATTTCGAGCAGGCGCGTCTGCAGGCCTGGGAGCGCGCCGACGAGGCCGGGCGGCGGGTGCTGGAGGCATGGCAAGTACATGCCCGGAACTTGCAACAACAGTTTGCAATTGACTGAAGGCCAGACAAACAAAAACGCCGGCAATGTGCCGGCGTTTTGTATTGCGATAAGAGGGCAGGGGCTGAACAATCAGTCCAGCAGGGTAGCCCAGCTCTCGACCACGTCGCCGCCCCACTTGGCTTTCCACTCTTTCAGGGTCTTGTGGTTGCCGCCTTTGGTTTCGATCACTTCACCGTTGTGCGGGTTCTTGTATTGCTTGACCTTGCGGGCACGCTTGGTAGCAACAGCCTTGACGGTGCCACGCGGTGCTTTGCTCAGTTTCGACTCTGGGTCGAGCAGGGCAATCACGTCGCGCAGGGACTTGGAGTACTCGCCCATCAGGTTGCGCAGTTTGCCTTCGAACTCCAGCTCTTTCTTCAGCTTGTCGTCCTGCGACAGGTTGGCCAGGCGAGCCTGAAGTTCTTTGATGGCTTCTTCGGTGGCGCGGTACTCGTTGATCAGGGACATGGAGTGTTCCTTAATGCGTGTTCAGAAATGTGTGGGGCAATAATAGACAGCCGATACTCGCAAGTAAACATAATGTTGGGCAATTAACTGTTGATTAAGCTGTGACAATATTTCTCCGGTGAACAAAAATTTACATTAGCGTGTGCCATTTCGCCGGCTGTGTCAGATAGTGTCCACATTGCCAGCGTGGTTGCTACAGTGGCCGCGGCCGCTGCAATCAATACTGCGCTTTTCCTTGCGTGCCGCTAGAATAAGCGCCTTTGCGAAGTTCTGGAGTCTCATTCATGCGCACCTATCGTCTGGTGATCGCCTGCCCCGACCGTGTAGGGATCGTGGCGAAAGTCAGTAATTTCCTGGCCTTGTACAATGGCTGGATCAACGAAGCCAGCCATCACTCCGATGAGCAGAGCGGCTGGTTCTTCATGCGTCATGAAATCCGCGCCGAATCATTGCCCTTCGGTATCGAAGCCTTCCGTGAGGCGTTTGCGCCGATTGCCGAAGAGTTCTCCATGACCTGGCGGATTACCGACTCGGCGCAGAAAAAGCGCGTGGTGCTGATGGCCAGCCGCGAGTCGCATTGCCTGGCTGACCTGCTGCACCGCTGGCATACCGATGAACTGGACTGCGAGATCCCGTGTGTCATTTCCAACCACGACGACCTGCGCAGCATGGTCGAGTGGCACGGCATACCGTTCTTCCATGTACCGGTCGACCCCAAGGACAAGGCCCCGGCCTTTGCCGAAGTGTCGCGCCTGGTCGAAGAACACGCGGCCGATGTCGTGGTGCTGGCCCGCTACATGCAAATCCTGCCGCCGCAACTATGCCGGGATTATGCTGAGAAGGTCATCAACATTCACCACAGCTTCCTGCCGTCGTTCGTGGGTGCCAAGCCTTACCACCAGGCCGCGCTGCGTGGGGTGAAGCTGATCGGTGCAACGTGCCACTACGTCACCGAAGAACTGGATGCCGGCCCGATCATCGAGCAGGATGTGGTGCGCGTCAGCCACGCTGACAGCATCGAAGACATGGTTCGCTTTGGCCGTGATGTGGAAAAGATGGTGCTGGCACGTGGCCTGCGTTATCACCTCGAAGACCGCGTGCTTGTGCATGGCAACAAGACGGTGGTCTTCGACTGATACCGTTGGGTTGCCTGCAAGCCTTTGGGGCTGCTCGGCAGCCCTATCGCTACGCTTGAGGAACATACCGATGGCCAAACGGCGCAACCAACCCACCGCTACGGCCCCGCCCACCGTGGGTGAAGGCTGCCTGGCGCGCTACGACCCGCAAGCGCTGGCCGACACCGACGGCACCGATTTCCCCGGCGCCGCCGAACTGTGGCAGCGGCTCAAACCGCCTGGCGCCGCCAGCGCGTCAGCAACGGACGCGCCAGCAGGCACACGAACACCGGCCCGCCTGCCAGCAGGTAAAAGTAATAAGTGACTGCCCGCCAGATGAGGATCGCCGCGGCGGCGGTGGAGCTGCCCACCAGCGGCGTCAGCAGGCTTGCAGACGTCAGCTCGGCCGCACCTGCCCCGCCCGGTAGCAGGCTGAATTGCCCGGCACTGAGCGACAGCATCTGCACCAGAAAGCTGGGGATCCATGCCAGCTCCCCGCCCAACCCGCGCAATACCAGGTACAACACGCTGTAGCGCAGCCCCCAGTGGATGCAGGTGAGGGTGAACACCAGCGCCAGCGTGCGCTTGGGCAACTGCCAGGTCTGCGCCAGTGCGGCGATGAAGTGCAGCAGTTTGCGGGCCCAGCGGCGCTTGCGCGGTGCGGCCACGCCCAGGCGTTGCAGCAGCCTGCCGTTGAGGCGCATGAGCGCGCGGCGGTAGCGCAGCAAGCCGATCACCCCAACCAGCGCACTGCACAGCAGCAACGCACTGCCCAGCAACATGCTCTGCTGGCTGTGGCCCAGGCTGTGAAACAATGCGTAGCCCGCAATCGCCAGCATCGCGCAGAAAAAGAACAGCAGGTCGTTCAATTGGTCCATGGCGAACACGGCGCCACTGCGCGCCGGGCCGATGCGCTCGCGTGCCAGCAGCGCCATCAGGGTCAACGGGCCACCACTGCCGCCGGGGGTGGTGCAGATGGCGAACTCGGTGGCCATCACCACGCCCAGGCTGCGCAGGTGCCCAAGCCTTGCGCCTTGCTGGCCCAGCAACAGGCGCAGGCGCATGGCGTTGATCACCCAGCACAGCAGGATCATGCCCAACAGGGTCAGCAACAGGCCGGGATCGAACCCTTGCAACCGGGGCAGCAGGTCACTGCCGCCAAGCAGGGCTGGCACCAGCATTGCTGCGACAAGTGCCAGGCCTAGCCAGGCCAGACGGCTCATGCGCTGACCCGTCGGTCCAGCCAGGCGGACTTGGTGAGGGGTTCGCGACCTTGGGCCATCAGGGTGCGCAGGGTATTGAGCCAGTACTCGCGGGAGCTACGGTGGCGCATGTCCACCGGGTGCAGGCCCAGGCGCAGGGTTTCGGCGTTCTGCCACCGTCTGCACTGCCAGTCGCACAGGGCCCGCGAAAGCCCCCGGCGCCAGGCACTGCGGGCGCTCCACACCAGCCCTGGCGCCTTGATCGGGGTGAACTCGGGCAAGCGGTACAGGTGCTGCGGTGTGCTGGTGTAGCGCAAAGGCAGCTGGCGCAGCGCCTGGCGGGTGCCTTCGCTCATCAACCAGGCTGGCGCCACGAAACCTGCCACCGGCCATTGCTGTTGGGCGAACACGGCCAGGCCCTGTTCCAGGCGCTGCAGGGCCTGCTGTTGATCAAGGCCATAGAACTCGCCTTCGTGGGTATAGATGCGGCGCATGAAGAAGTCGCCTGGCGTGCGCGGCGGCGGGCCGTTGTCGGCATGGTAGTAGCCATGCAGCGCCAGTTCGTCGCCCTCGGCCAGGCGCCGTTCAAGCAGGTGGCAGAACGCCGGTGAGCGCAACAGCGGGTTGCGCTGGTGAAAGTCCGGAACCACCAGCCAAGTCATGGGCACACCGCCGATAGCATCCACAGCCTCCACGAAAGGTTGGTAGTCGGGCCATGTTTCAGGCGCGACATCATGCAGTACCAGCATCAGGCTGCGCGGTGCGGGGCGTGACTCAAGCATGGGCGCGCACCAGAGGCTGATGGCCGAGCACGGCCTGGTAGTGCAGCAGCAGGCCCGCGACCACGTTGTCCCATGAGTAGTGTTGCTCGACGTGGCGGCGCGCCTGCGCGCCCAGCTTGCGCACACCTGCCTCGAATGCCTCGCGCACGGCTGTGGCCATGGCCTGGGCATCGTTGGCTGTACACAGGCGGCCGCACTGGTCATTGACGATTTCGCCGAAGGCACCCGCGCGCACGGCGACCACCGGCGTTGCACTGGCCATGGCTTCGAGAATGACCAGGCCGAAGGTTTCCTGGTCGCCGGCATGCACCAGCAGGTCGGCGCTGGCCATCAGCCGGGCGACCTCCTCTGGCGGGCAGAACTGGCCGATGACACTGACGTTGTCCGGCACATTGGCGGGCATGCCGGAGCCCACCAACAGCAGGTGGTAGGGGTGGCCCAGCTGCTGCATGCAGGCCAGCAATACCGGCAGGTTCTTTTCCCGGGAGCCACGCCCGGCGTAGATCAGCAGGCGGGTGGTATCGGCGATACCCAGTTCGGCACGCACATTGGCGTCGCGTTTGGACGGGTGGAACGTGGCCAGGTCCACGCCCAGCGGTTGTACGTGTACATCGCGCACGCCCAGACGGCGCAGTTTGTCGGCCATGACCCGGCTGGGGGCCAGCACCCGGTCGAAATTCCCGTAGAGCTTGCTGACATAGGCCTCGACATTGGGCGTGAACCAGTTGCCCATGCGGTTGCTGACCAGCAGCGGCAGGTCGGAGTGGTAGAAGCCGATTACCGGCACGTCCAGCTGGCGCCGGGCCTCCAGCGCCGCCCAGGCAGTCAGGTACGGGTCGCCGACCTCGATCAGGTCCGGCTTGAGCGAACGCAGGGTCTTGCACCACGGGGCCAGGCGTACCGGGAAGCGGTAGCCTTTGCCAAAAGGCAGCGGCAGTGCCGGTACTTGGTAGATGCCGTCGGCATTGTGGGCGCTGGCACCAGGAATCAACAGGCTATGGCGTACGCCCTGGATGGCGTCGAGGCGGTGATGTTTGGCATCAAGATAAGTTCGTACGCCACCGCTGGCGGGGGCGTAGAACATGGTGATGTCGGCGATGTGCACGATCAGCATCCCTCCGGGATCGTCTTTCGGGTCTGTCATCTGGCGCTTGGTTGGCGGCGATGACACGCCTAAAGGTTGACCTTTCAGAAGGATAGTTTGTTCGATCGGGGTTGCGCGGCAAGCTGCCCCAGGGGAGGGGGTGTACCTGCTCCCCTGGGGCACGTGGGACTAGATCCGGAAACTGCCCACCAGGTGCTTCAGGCGCCCGGCCTGCTGCTCCAGGTCGGAGCACGCACGCAGGGTGGCCTGCAGGTTCTCCACACCTTCCTGGTTGAGCATGTTGATCTCGTTGATATCCATGTTGATGGCTTCGACCACGGCAGTCTGCTCCTCGGTGGCGGTGGCCACCGACTGGTTCATGCCATCGATTTCGCCAATGCGCACGGTCACGCTGTCCAGCCGTTCGCCGGCCTGATTGGCGATCTGCATGCTGTCGGTGCTGTGGCGCTGGCTCTGATCCATGGTTTCCACCGATGCGCGGGCACCCACCTGCAGTTCTTCGATCATGGCCTGCACCTGTTGCGCCGATTCCTGGGTGCGGTGGGCCAGGTTGCGTACCTCATCGGCCACCACGGCGAAACCACGCCCGGCTTCACCGGCGCGGGCCGCTTCGATGGCGGCGTTCAATGCCAGCAGGTTGGTCTGCTGGGAGATACTGGTAATCACTTCCAGAATCTGGCCGATGTTCACGGTTTTGCTGTTGAGGGTCTCGATGTGTTCGCTGGAAGTGACGATCAGGTCCGAGAGCCGGTTCATCGCCGCAATGTTGCGCTCGACCACCTGTTGGCCTTCTTCGGCCAGCAGCCTTGCGGAGCTGGCGTGCTGCGAGGCCTGGGCAGCGTTGCTGGCGATTTCCTGGGCCGCGGCACCCAGTTCGTTGATGGCCGCGGCCACGCTGTTGGTGCGGTTGGCCTGCTCATCGGAGTTGGTCATTGATGAGTTCGAGGCGCTGATCACCCGCAGCGCCACTTCGTTGACTTGCTCGGTGGCCGAGGACACTTCGCGGATGCTGCTGTGAATACGCTCGACGAAGCGGTTGAAGGCGTTGCCGAGAATGCCGAATTCATCATGGTTATGGATGCGCAGGCGCTTGGTCAGGTCGCCCTCACCTTCGGCGATGTCTTCCATGGCGCGGGTCATGGTGTGCAACGGCTGCATCAGTACGCGAATCAGCAAGCCGAGCAAGGCGATGATGATGACCACGGCGACGACCGTGGCAACCACTGCCGAGGTGCGGAAGGTGCTCAGCATCGAGAAGGCCTTGGCCTTGTCCACCGACAGGCCGATGTACCAATTGGCCGAGGGCAGGCCGGTGATCGGGGTGAAGGTCAGCAAGCGTGCCTGGCCGTCGCTTTGCACTTCGGTCAGTTCGTTGCTCAGCTTGGGTGTGTGTTGCGGGAACAGGTCTGACAGCGACTTCATCACCAGGGCCTGGTCCGGGTGTACCAGGATCTTGCCCTGGTCATTGACCAGGAAGGCATAGCCCATACCACCAAAGTCCAGCGAGTTGATGATTTGCACCAGACCGTCCAGCGCCAGGTCGCCACCGACCACACCCACGCTGCTGGAGACCTTGCTGAGGATGCCGATGACCATCTTGTTGGTGGTCATGTCGATGTACGGTTCGGTCAACATGGCCCCGCTGGCATTCATGCCATCCTTGTACCAGGGCCGGATGCGAGGGTCGTAGCCGTCGGGCATCTTCGCGTCCGGGCGAACACTGAAGCCGCCGTCGATCTTGCCCAGGTAAACGGTCAGGAAGCTGGAGAGCAGTGCGCGCTGGCCCATGAATGTTTCAGCGTTGGCCGGGTTCTGGGCAATGTTCTGCGCCAGGTTTTCCACCAGTTTGATACGCCCGTCGAACAGGTTGCGGATGTTGGTGGACGTGGAAGTACCCTTTTCAGCCAGGTAGTTTTCCAGGTCCTCGCGGATGGCATTACGCTGCAGGTAATCGTTGTAAAGGGTGAAAAGGCTGAAGGCGAGTATGACGATCAGTGAGGCGGCCAACAGTATCTTGTGGCTGAAACGCAGGCTTTTATTCATGGCGTAATCGGTTCCGCTAAGGTTTTAATCAGGGCGTTCGCACGAGTGAGGCCGCAAGGCTGTGCAATATCCGGAAAAATCCCTTTTCGGTTGTTCCTCTCTTCTAAGACGAATATCACCCGAAGGTATCGGCCGGTTTCAGTTAAAGCTTGAGCAGGGGATTAAAGAGATGTTGGAAACTTCGACCATAGTTGTGGGATCGGGCCCGGATCGCCAGCCGCTCGGGCAAGCCATGCGCCTGGCCAACCGCCACGGCCTGGTGGCAGGCGCCACCGGTACAGGCAAGACCGTCACCTTGCAACGCCTGGCGGAAGTGTTCAGTGACGCCGGGGTCGCGGTGTTTGCCGCCGACGTGAAAGGTGACTTGTGTGGCCTGGGCGCCGCCGGTGCACCGCAGGGCAAGGTGGCCGAGCGCATCGCCGGCATGCCGTGGCTTGGGCATACGCCACGGGCCTACCCGGTGACGTTGTGGGATATCGCGGGGCAGTCCGGCCACCCGCTGCGCACGACCCTCAGTGAAATGGGGCCGCTGCTGCTGGGCAACTTGCTGGAACTGACCGACAGCCAGCAGGCGGCGTTGTATGCAGCGTTCAAGGTGGCCGACCGTGAAGGCCTGTTGCTGCTCGACCTGAAAGACCTCAAGGCGCTGCTTGCCCACCTGAAAGACAACCCGCAATTGCTGGGTGAAGACAGCGCGCTGATGACCACTGCCTCGACCCAGGCCTTGTTGCGCCGGCTGGCAACCCTCGAGCAACAGGGGGCCGAGGCGCTGTTCGGCGAGCCGGCGTTGCAACTGGAAGACGTGCTGCGCCCGGACCCCGATGGCCGCGGCCGGATCCACCTGCTTGATGCCAGCCGCTTGGTGCATGAGGCCCCCAAGGTCTACGCCACCTTCCTGTTGTGGCTGCTGGCTGAATTGTTCGAGCAGTTGCCCGAGCGCGGCGATGCCGAAAAACCGCTGCTGGCGTTGTTCTTCGACGAGGCGCACCTGTTGTTCAACGGCACGCCCAAGGCGCTGCAGGAGCGCCTGGAGCAGGTGGTACGGCTGATCCGGTCCAAAGGTGTGGGTGTGTTCTTCGTCACCCAGTCGCCGGGTGACTTGCCGGATGCGGTGCTGGCCCAGTTGGGCTTGCGCATTCAGCATGGCTTGCGGGCATTCACGGCGAAGGAGCAGAAGGCATTGCGGGCGGTAGCCGATGGCTTCCGCCCCAACCCGGCGTTCGACACCTTGAGCGTGCTCACCGAACTGGGCATTGGCGAAGCGCTACTGGGGGCGCTTGAAGAGAAGGGCACCCCGGCCATGGTCCAGCGCGTGTTGGTGGCACCGCCGCAATCGCGGATCGGGCCGTTGAGTGCTGCGGAGCGCGGTGCGCTGATTGCTGCTTCGCCGCTGGCCGGGCGCTATGACAAGCCGGTGGACCGTGAGTCGGCCTATGAAATGCTGACCCAGCGCAAAGGTGAGGCGGTGGAGCCGGCGCCGCAACCGAAGACCGATGAAGAGAGCTTTGCCGACAAGGCCGGTGAGTTCTTGCAGAGTGCGGCGGGGCAGGCGATCAAGTCGGCGGTGCGCCAGGCAGCCAACCAGTTGGGGCGGCAGCTGGTGCGGGGGTTGATGGGGTCGTTGTTGGGGGGCAAGAAAAAATAGTTGGCTGCCACCTGGACCGTATCGAGCCTGGGCCTTGCGCAGTGCCTGTGGGCCCAGTTGCCGATATGAAAAAGGCGCCCCGGGGGACGCCTTTTCCTAATTGCGGTGTCACTCAGCCAATGGCCTTGGACGCCAGCCAGAACAAGCCGGCCGCCAGGCCCATCGAGGCTGGCAGGGTCAGAACCCAAGCCATCAGGATGGTTTTGACGGTGCCACCTTGCAGGCCGCTTTTGTTGGCGACCATGGTGCCGGCCACGCCGGACGACAGCACATGCGTGGTCGACACCGGCAAGGCGAACACGTTGGCCATGCCGATGGCACAGGCCGCGGTGATCTGTGCCGACATGCCCTGGGCATAGGTCATGCCCTGCTTGCCGATCTTCTCGCCAACGGTCAGCACCACACGCTTCCAGCCCACCATGGTGCCCAGGCCCAAGGCCAGGGCAACGGCCACGATTACCCAGAACGGGGCGTATTCAGTGGTGGCGGTAAGGTCCTTGCGCAGTTTTTCCAGGTCGGCCTTTTCGCGGGCTTCCAGGCCAGGCAGCTTGCCAACCTTCTTCGCGGTGTCGTCCAGGCACAGCAGGTAGCGGCGTACTTCAACGCGCTTCTCGGCAGCCAGGCTGTGATAGTCGGTCACGCCTTGCAACGAGGTCTGCAGTGCGGCGATGGTCGGCTCGGTCTGCTGCGGGTTGCAACTGAACTGTTCCGGCAGGTCGCTGGCCTTGGCCTTGCCCAGGGCCAGGAACTCGCCCAGGGTGGCGGCGTTGCGCTCGTAGAACTGGCTCATGTGCAGCGTGGCGTCGCGGGTACGCTCGATCTGATAGGTGGTGCTGTTCAGGTCGAGCACGAACTTGGCCGGAACGATACCGATCAGCACCAGCATGATCAGGCCAATGCCTTTCTGGCCGTCGTTGGAACCGTGCACGAAGCTCACACCCATGGCAGAAACCACCAGGACCAGGCGGTTCCAGAAGGGCGGGTGCTTCTTGTCGTCGAGTTTACGGCGCTGTTCGGGGGTCTTGTGCATCTTCGACAGCGGGCGCCACCACTTCAGGCCGAGCAGCACCAGGGCGGCTACGGCGAAGCCGGCCATTGGCGAGACCACCAGCGACATGGCAATGTCGATGGCTTTCTGCCAGTTAACGCCGTCTCCCAGCGGGATGTCGTTGATCAGGGCATTGGCCAAACCTACACCCAGAATAGAGCCGATCAGCGTGTGCGAGCTGGAAGCGGGAATACCGAAATACCAGGTGCCGAGGTTCCAGGTGATGGCCGCGGCCAGCAGGGAGAAGACCATGGCCAGGCCGTGCCCGGTGTTCACATTGATCAGCAACTCTACCGGCAGCAGGTGCACGATGGCGTAGGCCACCCCGACACCGCCCAGCAGTACGCCGAAGAAGTTGAACACGCCGGAGAAGAACACGGCGAGGTGGGGAGGCATGGCTTTGGTATAGATGACGGTAGCTACCGCGTTTGCGGTGTCATGAAAGCCATTGATGAACTCGAAGGCGAGTACGAAGGTCAAGGCGAGCAGCAGGCTCACCAATACCCAGGCATCCAGTCCGCTGAATAAATCGATCATGAAGGTTGTCTGGCGGTCATAGGGGGGCGGGATTATGCCAGAAAACCTTGGCAATCGATGCACCTCCAGCAGGCCGTTGGCACGGCCAAAAGCGCCAAAGCTGCCCTGCGAGCGGCCCTTGATTACAGGGCAAGTTCAGCTTAAATCGGCGAATTGCTGCGAAAAGCAGGTCAAAAACGTAAAGGTCCAGCTTCGGTGCTAATTAAAACGATCGTTTGAAATTTGTGAAAATCCATTTCACTTCGCTTGGGTAATAAGACCAACACGCCCGGGCGAGCCGGGCGAACACAGCGCTGCATTGACCCGGGTCAGGGGTTCTCGCTGCGTAGTTCCTTTTCCATCCGTTCCAGTTCCTGGCTGAAAGCCTGGTCGCGCAGGCTGGCGCGTTTGCGCCAGGGTTTGCGCTCCGGTTCCGTTTGTGCGGCATAGGTGGTGACTTCGCCGCCGTAGACATCCTTGTAACGTTCAGCCTGGCGCTCGAGTTCTGCGCGCAGTTCATCTTTCGTCACATGCAGTACCTGAATTAAGTGTAATCACGGGGGTAACGCGTTATGCGCTTGTGCGCCCTGTTCCGGCCGCAACGGCTTGGTTCCACGGAAGGTTCCGTGGGCACAATTGCGTCACGACTGTGGTGCCGATTATAGCAACCGATAATTTGCCGAACATCGTTATTTAACCTGCACCGCCATCATCCGACGCACGTTATGGCATGTGCCGGTAAACAAGTTGGGGCTTTCTTACAAGTTTGAAAGGCATGCCGGATAAAAGTTCGGGCAACAAGCTGACGAGGGGGGAATGAAAAACGGCCCCGCCGAAAGGCGAGGCCGTTGCCTGGGGACTTCTACGGTGGGTACCTGACCAGTCTCTCCAAAGAAGCCACATGTGGCAGGAGAAAGGTATAAGCAAAAGTGTCAGCGGTCAATTGCGATTATCGGCCGTTTGTTCGATAATCGCACGAATCGGCGTTTTTTTTGAGGTGTGCGATGAGTGACGAAACGGTGGACAACGCTTCTGCCAGCCCAGAGGCGGCACGGCCTGTGTTGGCGGCCATGGCGCCGCCGATCGTGGCCTCGCCGGCCAAGCGCATCCAGGCTTTCACCGGCGACCCGGACTTCATGACATCCCTGGCCCGTGGCCTGGCGGTGATCCAGGCTTTCCAGGAGCGCAAGCGCCACCTCACCATCGCCCAGATCAGCCACCGTACCGAAATACCCCGGGCCGCCGTGCGCCGTTGCCTGCACACGCTGATCAAGCTGGGCTATGCCACCACGGATGGGCGCACCTACTCGCTGCTACCCAAAGTGCTGACCCTGGGGCATGCCTACCTGTCATCCACGCCATTGGCGATTTCGGCCCAGCCGTACCTGGACCGCATTAGCGACCAACTGCACGAGGCGGCCAACATGGCCACCCTCGAAGGTGACGACATCCTTTATATAGCCCGTTCGGCCACGGTCGAGCGCCTGATTTCGGTCGATTTGTCGGTGGGCGGGCGCCTGCCCGCCTACTGCACGTCGATGGGGCGCATTCTGCTGGCGGCGCTGGATGACACCAGTCTGCGCGAATACCTGGAGCGGGCCGACCTCAAGGCGCGCACCAGCCGTACCTTGCATGATGCCGAATCGTTGTTCGCCTGTATTCAGCAGGTCCGCGCCCAAGGCTGGTGTGTGGTGGACCAGGAACTGGAGCAGGGGCTGCGCTCGATTGCCGTGCCGGTGTATGACGCTTCCGGGCAGGTGCTGGCAGCCTTGAACGTAAGTACCCACGTCGGGCGGGTCACGCGCAGCGAACTGGAGCAGCGCTTCTTGCCGATCCTGCTGGCTGCCAGCCGGGACCTATGCCACCAGCTGTTTGGTTGAGCGCGCAAGGGGGGGCGCGCAGCAACCTGCGGGGCGCGCGCCAGCGGTTTTTTGAACAGGCAAAACGGTTTCCTGTGCGATAAACGCACAGTGTCGCTCGCGGCGAATTGCTTCACCTGCGCCCGCTGATTAATGTCTCTCGCAACGGTCGGCTATGCCGACCGAACAAGAAAAACATGAGGCACATACCATGCATACTGTCCCTAGGCTGCTGCGCTCGCACCCGCATGCAGTTTCGTTGTATCCAGGCTGACCCAGGCCATTTTCCCTAGCGTTGCCCACCTGTACCGGCTAGCCGAGTGCAATGGCCTGGCTGTGCCCCCTATTCTGGATAACAACAATGAACCAAGCGCAAACCAACGTCGGCGCAAGCCTTGACGTCCAGTCGTTCATCAATCAGCAACCGTTGTCCCGCTATCAGTGGCGGGTCGTGCTGCTGTGTTTTCTGATCGTCTTCCTCGATGGCCTGGACACGGCCGCCATGGGCTTCATTGCCCCGGCCCTGTCGCAGGAATGGGGCATTGACCGTGCCAGCCTGGGCCCGGTGATGAGTGCCGCGTTGATCGGCATGGTCTTCGGCGCCCTGGGCTCGGGGCCGCTGGCCGACCGCTTTGGCCGCAAGGGCGTGCTGGTGGGTGCTGTACTGGTATTCGGTGGCTTCAGCCTGGCCTCGGCCTATGCCACCAACGTCGACCAGCTGCTGGTGCTGCGCTTCCTGACCGGCCTTGGCCTGGGGGCGGGGATGCCCAACGCCACCACGCTGCTGTCGGAGTACACCCCAGAGCGGCTCAAGTCGCTGCTGGTCACCAGCATGTTCTGCGGCTTCAACCTGGGTATGGCCGGCGGTGGCTTCATTTCCGCGAAAATGATCCCGGCCTATGGCTGGCACAGCCTGCTGGTAGTCGGTGGCGTGCTGCCGTTGCTGCTGGCCGTGGTGCTGATGGTCTGGCTGCCGGAGTCGGCGCGCTTCCTGGTGGTGCGTAACCGTGGCACTGACAGGGTGCGCAAGACCTTGTCGCCGATCGCCCCGCAGGTGGTGGCCGAGGCGGCCAGCTTCAGCGTGCCGGAACAGAAGGCCGTGGCCGCCCGCAACGTGTTCTCGGTGATTTTCTCTGGCACCTACGGCCTGGGTACCGTACTGCTGTGGCTGACTTATTTCATGGGCCTGGTGATCGTCTATCTGCTGACCAGCTGGCTGCCGACCCTGATGCGTGACAGTGGCGCGAGCATGGAGCAGGCGGCCTTTATCGGTGCCTTGTTCCAGTTCGGTGGCGTGCTGAGTGCGGTCGGTGTGGGTTGGGCCATGGACCGCTTCAACCCGCACAAGGTGATCGGCGTTTTCTACCTGCTGGCCGGGGTCTTCGCCTACGCCGTAGGGCAGAGCCTGGGCAATATCACCTTGCTGGCGACGCTGGTGCTGGTGGCTGGTATGTGCGTGAACGGCGCCCAGTCGGCCATGCCGTCGCTGGCGGCGCGCTTCTACCCGACCCAAGGCCGGGCGACCGGGGTATCGTGGATGCTGGGCATCGGCCGCTTCGGCGCGATTCTCGGTGCCTGGAGCGGCGCAACCCTGTTGGGCCTGGGCTGGAGCTTCGAGCAGGTGCTCACGGCGCTGCTGGTGCCGGCGGCGCTGGCTACCGTTGGGGTGGTGGTGAAAGGGCTGGTGAGCCACGCCGACGCCACCTGATAGCGAGGCCGCCCTTGCCGGCCAGGCGCTGTACGAAGGTGGGTAGCAAGGCAACAAATAGTTCGATAATCGCACGAATAGTCGATTATCGGATTGTAAGCTACCCACCGGCCTCCTTAATCTGAGCTTACTGAAGCACCCTGACCAGGAGCCTCCAATGCCACGTGCAGACCACCACCGAACCCACCGAAATCAAGCTGCCACCCCGCGTGACCTTGATGCCCGTACCGCCGCGGCCCATGGCCAGCCGGCAGGAGAAGCCTGATGCGAGACGTATTCATCTGTGACGCCATCCGTACCCCGATTGGCCGCTTTGGCGGCGCCCTGGCCGGTGTGCGTGCCGACGACCTGGCCGCCGTGCCACTGAAGGCGCTGATCGAGCGCAACCCCGGTGTGCAATGGGACCAGGTTGACGAGGTGTTTTTCGGGTGCGCTAACCAGGCAGGTGAAGACAACCGCAACGTGGCGCGCATGGCGCTGCTGCTGGCCGGCCTGCCCGAAAGCATTCCGGGCGTTACCCTTAACCGCCTGTGTGCTTCGGGCATGGATGCCATTGGCACTGCTTTCCGCGCCATTGCCAGCGGGGAAATGGAGCTGGCCATCGCCGGGGGTGTGGAATCGATGTCGCGCGCCCCGTTCGTCATGGGCAAGGCCGAAAGCGGCTATTCGCGCAACATGAAGCTGGAAGACACGACCATCGGCTGGCGTTTCATCAACCCGCTGATGAAGAGCCAGTACGGCGTGGACTCCATGCCGGAAACCGCCGACAACGTGGCCGACGATTATCAGGTATCGCGCGCCGACCAGGATGCTTTCGCCTTGCGCAGCCAGCAAAAGGCCGCTGCAGCGCAGGCAGCCGGCTTTTTTGCCGAGGAAATCGTGCCGGTGCGCATCGCCCACAAGAAGGGTGAAGTGATCGTCGAGCGTGATGAACACCTGCGCCCGGAGACCACCCTGGAAGCGTTGACCAAGCTCAAGCCGGTCAACGGCCCGGACAAGACCGTCACCGCCGGCAACGCTTCGGGCGTCAACGATGGTGCGGCAGCACTGATCCTGGCCTCGGCTGAAGCGGTGAAGAAGCATGGCCTTACCCCGCGTGCCCGCGTTCTGGGCATGGCCAGCGGTGGCGTTGCGCCACGGGTGATGGGCATTGGCCCGGTCCCGGCAGTGCGCAAGCTGACCGAGCGCCTGGGTGTGGCGGTGAATGATTTCGATGTGATCGAGCTCAATGAAGCGTTCGCCAGCCAAGGCCTGGCAGTGCTGCGTGAACTGGGCGTGGCCGATGATGCGCCGCAGGTGAACCCTAATGGCGGCGCGATCGCGTTGGGCCACCCGCTGGGCATGAGCGGTGCTCGCCTGGTGCTGACGGCGCTGCATCAACTGGAGAAAAGCGGTGGCCGTAAAGGCCTGGCGACCATGTGCGTGGGCGTCGGCCAAGGCTTGGCGCTGGCCATCGAACGGGTTTGACCTGTCCTGGCCCCTTCGTGGGGCAAGCCGGGTGTCACAGCATGGCCGTTGCCCACTGCACAACGGCAAACTGTGGCAGCAGGCTTGCCCCGCGAAGGGGCCGGCACCTTCGACTCAAGGCCAATTGCCAGCCTCAAGGCGGAACGAGGTGTTACCAGGTATGTCTAGAATAACCTGGGACCCTTCAGGAGTAATCTCACCATGACCTCAACCTATTACACCGGTGAAGAGCGCAGCAAGCGCATCTTCGCTATCGTTGGTGCCTCTTCGGGCAACCTGGTGGAATGGTTCGACTTTTACGTCTATGCCTTCTGTGCGATCTACTTCGCCCCGGCGTTCTTCCCCTCCGACGACCCCACGGTGCAGTTGCTGAATACCGCGGGGGTATTCGCCGCAGGCTTCTTGATGCGCCCGATTGGTGGCTGGATCTTCGGCCGCCTCGCTGACCGCCATGGCCGCAAGAACTCGCTGATGATCTCGGTGCTGATGATGTGCTTCGGCTCGCTGATGATCGCCTGCCTGCCCACCTATGCCAGCATTGGCACCTGGGCCCCGGCGCTGCTGTTGCTGGCGCGCCTGATCCAGGGCCTGTCGGTGGGTGGCGAGTACGGCACCACCGCCACGTACATGAGTGAGGTGGCCCTGCGCGGCCAGCGCGGCTTCTTTGCCTCGTTCCAGTACGTGACGCTGATCGGCGGCCAGCTTTTGGCCGTGCTGGTGGTAGTGATCCTGCAGCAGCTGCTGACCGAGGATGAGCTGCGTGCCTGGGGCTGGCGCATTCCGTTCGTGGTCGGGGCCATTGCTGCACTGATCTCGTTGATGCTGCGCCGCTCGCTGCACGAAACCAGCAGCGCCGAAACCCGTCAGGACAAGGATGCCGGCACCATCAAAGGCTTGTTCAGCAACCACGCTGCAGCCTTCATCACCGTGCTGGGCTACACCGCAGGTGGGTCGCTGATTTTCTACACCTTCACCACCTACATGCAGAAGTACCTGGTGAATACCGCTGGCATGACGGCGAAGAACGCCAGTTATGTGATGACGGCTGCGCTGTTCCTGTTCATGGTGCTGCAGCCGTTCTTCGGCATGCTGTCCGACCGTATTGGGCGACGCAATTCCATGCTGCTGTTCGGCGCGTTGGGAACGCTGTTCACCGTGCCGCTGCTGATGGCGTTGAAAACCGTGACCAGCCCGTTCATGGCCTTCGTACTGATCAGCCTGGCACTGTGCATCGTCAGTTTCTATACCTCGATCAGCGGCCTGGTGAAGGCCGAAATGTTCCCGCCGCAAGTTCGTGCGCTGGGTGTAGGCCTGGCCTATGCGGTGGCCAACGCAGCATTCGGCGGTTCGGCCGAGTACGTGGCCCTGGGGCTGAAGACCATGGGTATGGAGAATACGTTCTACTGGTACGTGACAGCGATGATGGCGATAGCCTTCCTGTTCAGCCTGCGCCTGCCGAAGCAGGCCGAGTACCTGCACCATGATCATTAAGGAAGCTGCATGAGCAACCAACTGTTCGACGCCTACTTCACCGCGCCGGCCATGCGCGAGGTGTTTTCCGACCGTGGCCGCCTGCAGGGCATGCTGGATTTCGAGGCCGCGCTCGCCCGCGCCGAGGCTTCGGTCGGCTTGGTTCCGCACAGCGCCGTGGCCGCCATCGAGGCGGCCTGCCAGGCCGAGCGCTATGACGTAGGCGCCCTGGCCAATGCCATCGCCAGCGCTGGCAACTCGGCAATCCCGCTGGTGAAGGCGTTGGGCAAGGTGATCGCCACCGGCGTGCCCGAAGCCGAGCGTTATGTGCACCTGGGCGCTACCAGCCAGGATGCGATGGACACCGGCTTGGTATTGCAGTTGCGCGCTGCCCTCGACTTGCTGGAAAGCGACCTTGGCCAGCTTGCCGAAACCTTGGCGCAGCAGGCCTTGAAGCACGCCGACACCCCCATGGTGGGGCGCACGTGGCTGCAACATGCCACGCCGGTGACCTTGGGCATGAAGCTGGCCGGGGTGCTTGGCGCCGTGACCCGCCATCGCCAGCGCTTGCAGGCGTTGCGCCCGCGCTTGCTGGTGCTGCAGTTCGGCGGCGCCTCGGGCAGCCTGGCGGCCTTGGGCAGTAAGGCGCTGCCGGTGGCCGAGGCGCTGGCCGAGCAACTGCGGCTGGCCCTGCCGGAACAGCCTTGGCACACCCAGCGCGACCGCTTGGTGGAGTTTGCCTCGGTGCTGGGCATGATCGCCGGCAGCCTGGGCAAGTTCGGCCGCGATGTCAGCTTGCTGATGCAAACCGAGGCTGGCGAGGTGTTCGAGCCTTCCGCGCCGGGCAAGGGCGGCTCTTCGACCATGCCCCATAAGCGTAACCCGGTGGGGGCCGCCGTTCTGATCGGGGCCGCCACCCGGGTGCCGGGGCTGGTTTCGACGATGTTCAGCGCCTTGCCCCAGGAACACGAGCGCAGCCTGGGGTTGTGGCATGCCGAATGGGAAACCCTGCCAGAAATCTGCTGCCTGGTCTCCGGTGCGCTGCGCCAGGCCCAGGTGATTGCCGAGGGGATGGAGGTGGATGCCGAGCGCATGCGCCGCAACCTCGACCTGACCCAGGGCCTGGTGCTGGCCGAGGCGGTGAGCATTGTGCTGGCACAGCGCCTGGGCCGCGACCGCGCCCACCACCTGCTGGAGCAATGCTGCCAGCGCGCCGTGGCCGAGCAGCGTCACCTGCGTGCCGTGCTGGGTGACGAGCCGCAGGTCAGCGCCGAACTGTCCGCCGAGGAACTCGATCGCTTGCTCGACCCTGCCCATTACCTGGGCCAGGCCCGCGTCTGGGTGGCGCGCGCCGTGTCCGAACATCAACGTTTCACTGCCTGAAGGAGACCGCTGTGGCGCATTTGCAACTGGCCGATGGCGTTTTGAATTACCAACTCGATGGCCCGGCAGACGCCCCGGTGCTGGTCCTGTCCAACTCGCTGGGTACCGACCTGGGCATGTGGGACGCCCAGATGCCGCTGTGGGCCGAGCAATTCCGGGTGCTGCGCTACGACACCCGTGGCCACGGTGCATCGCTGGTCACCGAAGGCCCTTATTCCATCGAGCAACTGGGCCGCGATGTGCTGGCGCTGCTCGATGGCCTGGACATTGCCAAGGCGCACTTTGTCGGCTTGTCGATGGGTGGCCTGATTGGCCAGTGGCTGGGCATCAATGCCGGTGAGCGCTTGCGTAGCCTGACCTTGTGCAACACTGCCGCCAAAATCGCCAATGACGAGGTGTGGAACACCCGTATCGACACCGTGCTCAAGGGCGGCCAGCAGGCCATGGTCGACCTGCGCGATGCGTCCATTGCCCGCTGGTTCACCCCAGGCTTTGCCCAGGCACAAGCCGCAGAGGCCCAGCGTATCTGCCAGATGCTGGCGCAGACCAGCCCCCAGGGGTATGCCGGCAACTGCGCGGCGGTGCGCGATGCCGACTTCCGTGAGCAACTCGGTCGCATCCAGGTGCCGACGTTGATCGTGGCAGGGACAGAAGATGTGGTAACCACCCCGGCGCACGGCCAGTTCATGCAAACCGGTATTGCCGGTGCCGAATACGTCGAGTTCCCGGCAGCGCACCTGTCCAACGTCGAGATTGGCGAGGCGTTCAGCCGCCGCGTGCTTGCTTTCCTGTTGGCTCACTGAGGACCCTGCCATGGACGAGAAACAACGCTACGACGCCGGCATGCAAGTACGCCGCGCGGTACTGGGCGATGCCCATGTGGACCGCAGCCTGGAAAAGCTCAACGACTTCAATGGCGAGTTCCAGGAAATGATTACCCGCCATGCGTGGGGTGACATCTGGCCCCGCCCCGGCCTGCCACGTCACACCCGCAGCCTGATCACCATTGCCATGCTGATCGGCATGAACCGTAACGACGAACTGAAGCTGCACCTGCGCGCGGCGGCCAACAACGGCGTGACCCGCGACGAGATCAAGGAAGTGCTGATGCAGAGCGCGATCTACTGCGGCATTCCAGCGGCCAACGCCACCTTCCACCTGGCGGAGTCGGTGTGGGACGAGCTAGGGGTAGAGTCGCGTAGCTGCCCCTCACGCGGCCCCGCCTGTAGGAGCGGCCTTGTGTCGCGATGGGCTGCGCAGCAGCCCCGGAATATCAGCTTCGCAGCTACGATTGCCGGGGCCGCTGCGCAGCCCATCGCGACACAAGGCCGCTCCTACACAGGTGCCGGGGTTACAGCGCGACACAAGGCCGCTCAGGTGCCACGGTTACATCGAGCGTATGGCCACCGGGCCTGCATTGCTTTCCACAGCCTGCTTCAGGGCCGGGCACAAGCCCAACATGAAGGCCGCTTCTGCCACCACGAACAAAGGCCCGATGATCAGGCCACTGATGTCGTCCACAAACGCTGGTTTTCGGCCTTCGTAATAGTGGCCGGCGAACTGGATGATCCAGCCCAGCACGAACGCGCCCACCCCGGCACCGAGCCAAAGCCCGGTAGGCTGCACCGCCAGCACCTGGCCAACCCACAGGCACAAGCCCAGCAACGCCCCCATCACCAGCCCGAAGCGCAGGTCCAGGCGCAAGTAGAACCAGACCGAAGCCGCTGCCGCCAGCAGGGCAGGGGACAGCCATATGCCAGCAACCTCCCACCCGGGGCGGGACAGCAGGATGGTGACTGCCAGCACGATCATGGGGATGCCGATGAAGTGGGTGACGATGTTGCGCGGGTCGCGGTGGTAACTGGCGTACTGGCTCAGGTGGTCGACGAGCGTTTTCATTGTTGTGCCTCCCTGGTTTGCTTGGGCTGGTCAAGCTGCCTGTCAGGGCCCTGCGCGGCGGTTACACGCCGCGACAGGCCCGGTACAGGCAATGGGTATAGCTCAGGATAGCCCGCAGCCACCACTATCATCAGCGGGGCGAATGGCAGGGGCGCCCCGCGGGCTTATCCTGCGGGGCCATGGCGCACATTGGCAGGGCTTACAGCAGGTTCAGCGGGTAGCTCACGATCAGGCGGTTCTCGTCGAAGGCGTTGGTGCTGAAGTCACGGCGCATGGTGGAGTTGCGCCATTTCACCGACAGGTCCTTGAAACTGCCCGATTGGATCACGTACGCCAATTCGGTTTCCCGGGCCCATTCCTTGCCATCATCAACGTTGCCGACGGTCACGTTCTCACCCTTGATATAGCGGTTCATCAGCGTCAGGCCGGGAACGCCAACGGTGGCGAAGTTGAAGTCATGGCGCACCTGCCAGGAGCGTTCCTTGGCGTTGTCGAAGCTGGAGTTGTAGCTGTCGTTGGCCAGGGTCCCGCCGCTGGTGCCATTGACCCGCATCCAGGCGTTGTCGCCGCTGACCTTTTGCAGGCCCACGTAGAACGTATGGCCCTGGTAGCGCGCCGAAAGCAGCGCCGAGGCGGTACGGTTGTCCAGCTTGCCGGCACGCTCGGCGCCGTCTTCCTTGCCGATGAAGTAGCCCAGGTTGGCGCCCAGGGTCCAGTCGCCCAGCGGCTGGCTGTGGGTCAGGTTCAGGTACTGTTGGTGGTAGATGTCCTTGAGCTGGGCATCCCACAGGCCAATCATGGTGCGTTTGTCGTTGAAGGTGTATTCGCCGCCACCGAAGTTGAACCGGTCGGAGGTGAACGCGCCTTTGCCGTTCATCGACATGTCTTCCATGCTGGCGTCGTTGCGCGGGCTGTTGCCGCGGAACTGGCCGGCGTACAGGGTCAGGCCGGCGATTTCCCTGGAGGTCAGCTGGCCGCCGCGGAAGGTTTGCGGCAGCGAACGGCCGTCGTCCGAACGCAGGATCGGCAGCACCGGCATCCATTCCCCGACCTTCAGTTCGGTTTCGGAAAGCTTGGCCTTCAACGCCACACCCAGGCGGCCAAAATCATCGGCTGGGCGGCCGTCGTCGTGCACGGGTAGCAGGTGGGTGTTGGTGGTGCCTTTGCCACCGTCGAGCTTGACCGAATACAAGCCCAGCACGTCCACGCCGAAACCGATGGTGCCTTGGGTGAAGCCGGAACGGGCATCCAGAATGAAGCTCTGCGTCCATTCTTCGGCCTTGCCCTGTGGGTTGGCCGGGTCAACGAAGTTACGGTTGATGTAGAAGTTGCGCAGGTTGAGGGTGGCCTTGGCGTCTTCCAGGAAACCGCCTTGGTCGGCAGCGAAGACGGGGAGGGCGCAGGACATGGCCAACAGGCCGGGCAGCAGCTGGCGTGCGGTTTGCGAAGTGCTCATCTGTCGTGGATCTCTTGTTTTTATGGGGCGTTGCGTGGGGGGATGGTGCTGCGTGAGGCGGGGGTGAGGCAATTCGTCGCAAACGGAAGGGGGCGATAATCGAACGGAATGTTCCAGTTGGTTAATTGCTGACACATTTTGCAGCAGCCATGAAAAAGGCCCACCGCCAGGGTGGGCCTTGTGCTGTACCGAGCCAGGTCAGCCTTTGGGCGTATCCACCGCGGCTTGCTGGTTGGCTTGGCCAGTGCGCTCGTACCAGCCGCCACCAAGCGCCTTGTACAGGTTGACCTCGCTGGTCAGCTGCGACAGGCGATCGCCGATCAGCGCCTGCTGGGCACTGAACAGGTTGCGCTGGGCGTCGAGGAAGGTCAGGTTGCTGTCGATACCGATACGGTAGCGGCGCTCGGCCAGGCGATAGTAGTCCTGGTTGGCTTGCACCAGGTCGCGTTGCGCCTGCAATTGCTCTTCGAAGGTCTTGCGCGCTGCCAGGCCATCGGAGACTTCCTGGAAGGCCGTCTGGATGGTCTTTTCGTACTTGGCGACGTTGATGTCCTTCTGGATTTTCGAGTAGTCCAGGCTGGCCTTCAGGCTGCCGGCGTTGAAGATCGGCAGGTTGATCTGCGGCTGGAACAGCCAGGTGCCCTGGCCGCCCGAGAACAGGTGGCCCATGTCGGGGCTCAGGCTGCCGGCGTTGGCCGTCAGGCTGATGCTTGGGAAGAACGCTGCGCGGGCGGCGCCGATATTGGCATTGGCGGCCTTGAGCAGGTGTTCGGCTTCCTGGATGTCCGGGCGGCGCTGGAGGATGTCGGACGGCAAGCCGGCCGGTACTTCCGCCAGTTGATCGGCGTCGAGCTCCAGCGGCTTGGGCAGGTTGGCAGGAATGCCGGTGCCCAGCAGCACGGTCAGGCTGTTGACGTCCTGGGCGACCAGGCGCTGGTACTGCGAATACTTGACCCGGGCCCCTTCCACGGCGGTGCGCGCCTGGCTCAAGTCCAGTGCCGAGGCCACGCCCACTTCATTGCTGCGGCGGGTGAGGTTGTAGCTTTCCTCGTAGGTCTTCAGCGTTTCTTCGGTCAGCTTGAACAGCGCCTGGTCGGCCTGCCAGGTGTAGTAGGCGTTGGCCACGCTGGCCACCAGGGCAATTTGCGTGGACCGCCGTGCCTGTTCGCTGGACAGGTAGGTTTCCAGGGCTTGCTCGGTCAGGCTGCGTACCCGGCCGAACAGGTCCAGTTCATAGGCGCTGACACCCAGCGTGGCCGAGTATTGGCTGGTGATGCTGGACTTACCGGTTTGCGACATGTTCGCCGGTACCCGCTGGCGGCTACCGCTGGCGTTGGCGGAAACCGCCGGGAACAGGTCGGCCCGCTGAATGCGATACTGCGCGCGGTACGCGTCGAGGTTCAGTGCGGCAACACGCAGGTCGCGGTTGTTGACCAGCGAAGTCTGGATCAGCTGCTGCAGTGCCGGGTCACGGAAGAACTGGCGCCAGCCCTGTTCGGCAGCGGCGACGTCTGCCGACTGCGTGGGGGAATATGCAGGGCCTTGCGGCCACTGCGCAGCCACCGGCGATTCCGGGGTCTGGTAGTCAGGGATCAGCGAGCAGCCGCCCAGAATGAAAGCGGTTACCGCCAGGGACAACAAAGACTTGGTCATTGCCCAGCCTCATAACGTGGAGTTTCAGGGGTGGCGTCTTTTTCCGGCTTTTTGCTGCCGAACAGCGACGACACTGCGACGAAGAATAGCGGTACCCAGAAGATTGCCAGCACGGTCGCGCTGATCATGCCGCCGATCACGCCGGTGCCGATGGCGTGCTGGCTGCCGGCGCCCGCGCCGCTGGCGATGGTCAACGGTACCACGCCAAGGATGAATGCCAGCGAGGTCATGATGATCGGGCGCAGACGCATGCGGCAGGCTTCGATCGCGGCGTCGTACAGGCTGCGACCTTCCTCGTGCAGTTCCTTGGCGAACTCGACGATCAGAATGGCGTTTTTCGCCGCCAGGCCGATGGTCGTCAACAGGCCGACCAGGAAGTACACGTCGTTGGACAGGCCGCGCAGGCTGGTGGCGATCAGTGCACCGATGATACCCAGCGGTACCACCAGCACCACGGCGATCGGAATCGACCAGCTTTCATACAGCGCTGCCAGGCACAGGAACACGAACAGTACCGAGAGGGCGAACAGTGCCGGCATCTGCGAGCCGGAGAGTTTTTCCTCGTAGGACATGCCGGTCCAGGAGAAGCCCACACCGCTAGGCAGTTCGCCGGCAATGCGCTCGACCTCGGCCATGGCTTCACCGGTGCTGTAGCCAGGCGCCGGGGCACCGAGAATCTCCATGGCCTCCACACCGTTGTAACGCGACAGCTTGGGCGAACCGTAGCTCCACTCACCCTTGGCGAAGGAGGAGAACGGCACCATCTCGCCAGCGCCATTGCGCACGTACCACTTCTGCAGGTCTTCAGGGCTCATCCGCGCGTTGGCTTCGCCCTGGATGTACACCTTCTTGACCCGGCCACGGTCGATGAAGTCGTTGACGTAGCTGGCACCCAAGGCGATGGACAGGGTGTTGTTGATGTCGGCAATGGTCACGCCCAGGGCGCTGGCACGCTCGTCATCGATGGTCAGCTGGTACTGCGGCTCGTCGTTCAGGCCGTTCGGGCGTACGCCACTGAGCACTTTGCTCTGCGACGCCTTGGCCAGGAACTCGTTGCGCGCTTCCATCAGTTTGGCATGGCCGACACCACCGCGGTCCTGCAGGAACACGTCGAAACCGGTGGCGTTACCCAGTTCCAGCACCGCCGGTGGGGCAAACGCGAACACCATGGCATCGCGGAAGGTGAAGAAGTGCTGCTGGGCGCGTTGCGCCAAGGCGAACACGCTGTTTTCCTGGGACCGTTCACCCCATGGCTTGAGCATGATGAATGCCATGCCCGAGCTTTGGCCACGGCCGGCGAAGTTGAAGCCGTTGACGGTGAATACCGACGACACGGTGTCGGCTTCATCCTTGAGCAGGTATTCGCGCATCTGGTCGACCACCACCTGGGTGCGCTCGGCACTGGAGCCGGCCGGGGTCTGCACCTGGGCGAACAGCACGCCCTGGTCTTCCTCGGGCAAGAACGCGGTAGGGATGCGGGCGAACAGCCAGATCATGCCAACCACGATCAGTGCATAGGCCAGCAGGAACGGCACCTTGTTGCGCAGGATGGCACCCACGCTGCGCTCGTAGCCGTTGACGCTGCGGTCGAAGTTGCGGTTGAACCAGCCGAAGAAGCCACCTTTGGCGGTGTGGTGCTCGCCCTTTTTCAGCGGCTTGAGCATGGTCGCGCACAGGGCAGGGGTGAAGATCAGCGCCACCAGCACCGACAGCCCCATGGCCGAAACGATGGTGATGGAGAACTGCCGGTAGATTACGCCGGTGGAGCCACTGAAGAACGCCATGGGCAGCAGAACCGCCGACAGCACCAGGGCGATACCCACCAGGGCGCCCTGGATCTGCTCCATGGAGCGCTTGGTCGCCTCCTTGGGCGGCAGGCCTTCTTCGGACATGACCCGCTCGACGTTCTCCACCACGACGATGGCGTCGTCCACCAGCAAACCGATGGCCAGCACCATGGCGAACATGGTCAGGGTGTTGATGCTGAAACCTGCAGCGGCAAGGATGCCGAAGGTACCCAGCAACACCACCGGCACCGTCATGGTGGTGATGATGGTGGCGCGGAAGTTCTGCAGGAACAGGTACATCACCAGGAACACCAGCACCACCGCTTCGATCAGCGTATGGATTACGCCACTGATCGACTCGGTGACCACCGGCGTGGTGTCATACGGGAATACCGCTTTCACCCCAGGTGGGAAGAAGGGTTCCAGGTCGCTGATGGTCTGGCGCAGCGCCTTGGCCGTGTCCAGGGCGTTGGCCCCGGTGGCCAGCTTCACGGCCAGACCGGAGGCCGGCTTGCCGTTGAACTGGGCGCTGATGGCATAGTTTTCACCGCCCAGGCCAACCTCGGCGACATCCCCCAGGCGCACCTGGGAACCGTCGTTGTTGACCTTGAGCAGGATCTTCTCGAACTGCTCGGCGGTCTGCAGGCGGGTCTTGCCGATGATGGTCGCGTTCAGCTGGGTACCCGGCATGGCCGGCAGGCCGCCAAGCTGGCCGGAGGACACCTGCACGTTCTGCGCAGCCACGGCGTTCTTGACGTCGACCGGGGTCAGCTGAAACTTGTTCAGCTTGGCCGGGTCGAGCCAGATGCGCATGGCGTACTGTGCACCGAACACCTGGAAGTCGCCCACACCGGCAGTACGCGAGATCGGGTCCTGCATGTTGGAGACGATGTAGTTGGCCAGGTCGTCCTTGGTCATGCTGCCGTCTTCGGACACCAGGCCGATCACCATCAGGAAGTTCTTCACTGCCTTGGTAACACGGATACCTTGCTGCTGCACTTCCTGCGGCAGCAGCGGGGTGGCCAGGTTGAGCTTGTTCTGCACCTGCACCTGCGCGGTGTCGGGGTTGGTGCCTTGCTCGAAGGTGGCGGTAATGGTCATGCTGCCGTCGGAGTTGCTTTCCGACGACACATAACGCAGGTTGTCGATACCGTTGAGCTGCTGCTCGATCACCTGGACCACGGTGTCTTGCACGGTCTGCGCCGAAGCGCCCGGGTAGGTCACGGCGATGGCGATGGCCGGCGGCGCGATGCTGGGGTACTGGTTGATCGGCAGCTTCAGGATCGACAAGGCCCCGACCAGCATGATCACCAAGGCGATCACCCAGGCGAAGATCGGGCGATCGATAAAGAACTTCGACATGGTTTACTCCGCTTTGGCGTCTGCTTTCGCCGCGTTGGCCTGATCAGGGCTGCCCGGCTTCTTGACGTTGGTGGCTTCGCTGACCTTGACCTCGACGCCAGGGCGCACGTACTGCAGGCCTTCGGTGATCAGGCGGTCACCCGGGTTGAGGCCTTCTTCGATCAGCCAGTCGCTGCCCAGGGTTCGGTTGGCCTTGAGCTGACGCAGTTCGACCTTGTTGTCCTTGTTCACCACCAGCGCGGTTGGCGCACCTTTCAGGTCGCGGGTAACGCCCTGTTGCGGGGCCAGAATGGCGTTGGCGTTGACCCCGGCCTTCAACCGCGCATGCACGAACATACCGGGCAGCAGGGTGTGGTCAGGGTTGGGGAACAGCGCACGCAGGGTCACCGAACCGGTGGTCTCGTCGACTGCGACTTCCGAGAACTCCAGGCGGCCTTCCTGCTTGAACAGGCTGCCGTCTTCGAGCACCAGCTGTACCGAGGCGGCGTTGTCGCCAGCCTTCTGCAACTGGCCGCTTTCCAGGTCGCGGCGCAGCTTGAGCAGCTCGGCAGTGGACTGGGTAACGTCGACGTAGATCGGGTCGAGTTGCTGGATGGTGGCCATGGCGTTGGTCTGGCCGTTGTTCACCAGCGCACCTTCAGTGACCGCTGAGCGGCCGATACGCCCGCTGATAGGGGCCAGCACCTTGGTGTAGCGCAGGTCGATCTGTGCGCTTTTCAGCGATGCTTCTGCTTGCAACCGTTTGGCATTGGCGTCGTCGTATTCCTGCTTCGACACGGCCTGCTCGTCGATCAGTTGCTTGTAACGCTCGGCCAGCGAGCGGGTAGCTTGCAGGTTGGCCTGGGCGTTACCCAGCGCTGCCTCGTACACGGCAGGGTCGATCTGGTAGAGCTGCTGGCCTTCCTTGACGTCGCTGCCTTCCTTGAACAGGCGCTTGAGAATGATGCCATTGACCTGCGGGCGCACTTCGGCAATGCGGTAGGCACTGGTGCGCCCCGGCAATTCCGAGGTCAGGGTGAAAGGTTGTGGCTGGATGGTTACGACGCCGACCTGAGGAGCCTGCGCCGCTGGCGCTGCTTCTTCTTTCTTACAGCCACTGAGCAGTGTTGCCAGGGCGACGGCGGAAACCAGAGCGGTAACGGCTGGCTTGAATTGCATGAGGATCCTCGGGTCGCAGGAGCAGGTAGACGCTCAAGAATAATGGAAGAGTCGAGATCTGGAGTAATTTGCTATCCGGTAGATAAATAGCTTGCTAAGGAATATACTTACATTCATGGTTGTTTGTAAATACCGCTTGGTTGTACCCAGGTACCGCCACAGCCCGTGATTAGCCCCGCCGCGAGGCGCCCTGCAGAGGTGCCCGCGAAATGTTCCCCCGTGCGCAGCGCGCGTTCGGGCCCGATGAGGTTGTACTGCCATGGTCCGTCGAACCAAAGAGGAAGCCCAGGAAACCCGCGCCCAGATCATCGAGGCAGCGGAGAAGGCCTTCTACAAGCGCGGGGTTGCGCGAACCACGCTGGCCGATATTGCCGAGTTGGCGGGGGTGACCCGCGGGGCGATCTACTGGCACTTCAACAACAAGGCCGAACTGGTGCAGGCGTTGCTCGACAGCCTGCATGAAACCCATGACCATTTGGCGCGCGCGAGCGAAAGCGAGGACGAGGTCGACCCGCTGGGCTGCATGCGCAAGCTGCTGTTGCAGGTGTTCAACGAGCTGGTGCTCGATGCCCGAACCCGGCGTATCAATGAGATCCTGCATCACAAGTGCGAGTTCACCGATGACATGTGTGAGATTCGCCAGCAGCGCCAGGCCGCAGTGCTGGATTGCCACAGGGGCATTACCCTGGCCCTGGCCAATGCCGTGCGCCGGGGCCAGTTGCCGGGCGAGCTGGATGTCGAGCGCGCGGCGGTGGCCCTGTTTGCCTATGTCGATGGCCTGATCGGGCGCTGGCTGTTGTTGCCGGACAGCATTGACCTGTTGGCGGATGTCGACAAATGGGTCGACACCGGGCTGGATATGCTGCGCTTGAGCCCGGCGCTGTGCAAATGACTCTTTGTTAAGGATTGTGAGGGAGTGTTTCCGCTTTGTGTTAAGGGACGATTAATGCGTTGCGTTCCCTCAGCCAGGCACCGTGCCTGCACCATGGCCAGGTGCTCAACGGCCGCGCAGTTGCCGGTCCGGTAACGCCACCGCCGCGATCAGCCCTAGCACCGCGAGCACCGCGCTGCCCAGCAACAGCTGGCGGAATGTCTGCAGCAACCGCCCTTGGGTGGCCACGTCCACCTCGCCTGCCTTCAAGCTCCCCAGCAACGGGTTACCGAGCAATTCGAAACCGCCCTGGTGCAGCAGTGCCAGCAACAGGCTGGACATGCATGCCACGCCCATGGCCCCGCCCAGCGAGCGGAACAGGTTGGTGGTGCTGGTGGCGACGCCGATGTCCTGGCTGGCCACCGCGCTTTGCGTGGCTACCAGCGAGGTCGGGAACTGCAGGCCACAGGCTATCCCGGTCAACAGCATGAACAGTGCGCTGGGCAACGCCGACTGCGGCGAGGTGAAGGCCATGCCGACGATGGCCAGCGGCATCAATATTGCGCCGGCAAGGATCTGCGGTTTGTAGCGCCCGGTGAGGCTGGTCATGCGCCCACCGGTGAACGCCCCCATGGGCAGCCCCATCACCAGCGGGAGTAGATGCAGGGCGGCGCTGTCGGCCCCTGCACCGGTGATGCCTTGGTAGCGCAAGGGCATGAGCATGGTCAGGGAAATGGACTGGAAGCTGGCGAAGAAGATCACCCCCCAACACAGCACGGCTACCCGATTGCCGAACAGACCAAGTGGCAGCAACGGTTCCGCGCAGCGGCTTTCGTGGGCAATGAACAAGCCCAGGCCAAGCACGGCGCAGGCGAACAATGCCAGCACGGCCGGGTCGCCCCAGCCATGGCCCTGGCCGACCAGGGTAATGCCCAGCAGCAGGCTGCCCAGGCCGAGAATCAACAGTACAGCGCCAAGGTAGTCGACCTGCGCCTGGCGGCGTTGTACCGGCATGCCCGCCAAGGCTCGCTGAATCGACCACAAGGCCAGCAGCCCCAGCGGCAGGTTGATCCAGAACACGCCGCGCCATGACAGGTATTCGGTCAACCAACCGCCCAGCACGGGCCCGGCGACACTGGCCACGGCATACATGCTGCTGAAGTAGCCCTGATAACGGCCACGCTCGCGGGGCGGCACGAAGTCACCGATGATCGCCTGGCTGACCGAAACCATGCCACCTGCGCCGATACCTTGCAGTACCCGGGCCAGCACCAGTTGCTGCATGTCCTGGGCCAGCGCGCAGGCGATCGAGGCCAGGGTGAACAGGCTGATGCCGGTCAGGATCATGCGCCGTCGGCCATACAGGTCGCCCAGTTTGCCGTAGATGGGCACGGCGATGGTCATGGCGACCATGTAGCCGGAAATGACCCAGGCCAGCAGGCCGACGTCGTTGAACTGGGCCGAGATGGCTGGCAGCGAGACGGCGACAATGGTCTGGTCCAGGGCGCCGAGAAAGATCGCCAGCATCAGGGCGGTGAGCACGTTGCGCAGGGTGGTGGGGGGCAGGGCGGCGGTCACGGGGGTACCTTGGTTATCGGTTTTGGCATCTTCGCGGGCATGCCGGCTCCCACCGGTAAAGCTCAGGCTCGAGCATGAGCCGTATCTGTGGGAGCGGGCGTGCCCGCGAACAGGCCCTCGAATTGTAACCCGAGTTAGGTAGCTTCCTATGTACTAACTGCATCCCCTATGCCGAATCGGCATTGGCGTATTCATCCAGTGCAGCATGGCCGCGTGATATCGTTGGTATGCCACAGGGGCCGAATGCCGCGGGTTGCACCAGCTTGGTGCAACATTATGCCGCAGGTTTCACGGGCCTCTGTCTCCCACACCTTTTATTCCTCTGCCTGCATGCCGAGCATGACCGCCCACATGGCGACGGTTGGAACAGGTCAGGTAGACCCGATTGCAGGGGTCGGTAGTTACCGTTCAAAATTTGCACATAATTGCGGAGTGATCATGCCCAAGGCTTCCCATCAAGATCTGCGTTTTGCCTTCCGCGAGCTGCTCGCTTCAGGTTCCTGTTACCACACCGCCTCGGTGTTCGATCCGATGTCGGCACGCATTGCGGCTGACCTGGGGTTCGAGGTCGGTATCCTCGGCGGCTCGGTCGCCTCGTTGCAGGTGCTGGCTGCGCCGGACTTTGCGCTGATCACCCTCAGTGAGTTCGTCGAGCAGGCCACCCGGATTGGCCGCGTGGCGCAGTTGCCGGTGCTGGCCGACGCCGACCATGGCTATGGCAACGCACTGAACGTGATGCGCACGGTGATCGAGCTGGAGCGCGCCGGCGTGGCTGCCCTGACCATCGAGGACACCCTGCTGCCAGCCCAGTTCGGGCGCAAGTCCACCGACCTGATCCCGGTTGATGAGGGCGTTGGCAAGATCCGGGCGGCATTGGAGGCCCGGGTCGATTCGTCGTTGTCGATCATCGCCCGTACCAATGCTGGCGTGCTCACCACCGAAGAAATCATCGTGCGTACCCAGAGCTACCAGAAGGCCGGTGCCGATGGCATCTGCATGGTGGGCGTAAAGGACTTCGAGCAGCTCGAAAAGATCGCCGAGCACCTGACCGTGCCGCTGATGCTGGTCACCTATGGCAACCCGAACCTGCATGACGACGAGCGCCTGGCACGCCTGGGCGTGCGCATAGCCGTCGATGGCCACGCGGCGTACTTTGCTGCAATCAAAGCCACCTACGACTGCTTGCGGCTGCAGCGCGGCAAGCAGAACAAGTCGGACAACCTCAGCGCCACCGAACTCTCGCACACCTACACCCAGCCCGAGGACTACATCCGCTGGGCCAAGGAGTACATGAGCGTCGAGGAGTGACCGGCAGGGCGCCGTCAACTCAACGGACGGCGCTCAAGGTACAGCGACAGGTGGGACCAAGGCGCATAGCCATGCCGGCTGGCCGGCGATGAGGCCATCATGCCCATGACAGATCGCGGTCCCACTCTGGGTCGTCCTTGAACCGCTCCACCAGAAAATCCAGCATGCTGCGCAAGGTGGCCGGCATGTGCTTGCGCGAGGTGTACACCGCATTCAGGTTCAGCTCGCGCGGCCTGGCGTGTGCCAGCAGCCGCACCAGTTCACCTTTGCGCAGGGCGTCGGCGGCCTGGTAGGTCGGCAACATGGCGATGCCGGCCCCAGCCAGTGCCGCCTTCTGCAAGGTCATTGCCTCATTGGCGCTGATGTTGCCGGCCACCGGCACGCTCACCTGCTGGCCGGCCACGTCGAAGTGCCACAGGCTATGGCCGAAGTAGGCATGGGTCAGGCAGTTGTGCCGGCTCAGTTCCTCGACCTGTTGCGGGGTGCCATGCTCGTGCAGATAGGCGGGTGCCGCACAGACCACCGACCGGCACACGCTCAGCCGCCTGGCAATCAGGTTGGGGTCCAGGTCGTTGCTGGTGCGGATGGCCAGGTCGATGCGCTCGTCCACCAGGTTGACGGTGCGGTCGAGCATCTGCAGTTCAACCTTCACACCGGGGTAACGCTGCACATAAGCCGCGATGGCATCCACCAGTTGGGCCTGGCCGAACGAGGTGCTGACGCTGATACGCAATGCCCCCTTGGGGGCATCGTCCGGTTGTTGTACTGCGGCCTGCAGTTCACCTGCCAGGTCCAGCAAGTGCCGGCAACGGGGCAGGGTTTCCTGGCCAGCGGCCGTCAGGCTGAGCTTGCGTGTGGTGCGTTGCATCAGGCGTGCACCCACCCAGTCTTCCAGCTCGGCCAGGTAACGCGATACGACCGGACGCGACAGTTGCAGGTGATCCGCCGCCGCTGACTGGCTGCCCAGGTCGACAACGGTGACAAAGACGCGCATGGCGTTCAGACGGTCCATGACTTGCTCGCTTTCAGAAACAAACTATGTCCAAGCATCGCATTTTTTGTTACGGATCGGGCAACTAAGCTGTGGGTCATCGATCTAGCGGAAGGCTTACCCAATGTCCCTGTTCACCCCTCTGCGTGGCCTGCTGCTGGCCTGCGTCACCCTCGCCGGGCCGGCCATGGCCGCAGAGCCTTTGCACCTGGAAGTCTACAACCCCGGCCACGACGCTATTTTCCCGGTGAGTTCGGTAATCGTCAGTGGCGAGCACGATGCGGTGCTGGTCGATGCCCAGTTCGGCAAGGCCCAGGCCGAGCAACTGGTGCAACGCCTGCGGGCGGGTGGCAAGCACCTGACCAGCATCTACATCAGCCACGGTGACCCGGATTACTACTTTGGCCTGGATACCGTGACCCAGGCGTTCCCCGACGCCAAGGTGCTGGCTTCGGCTGCCACCGTTGCGCACATCCGCCAGACCATGGAGGCCAAGCTGGCCTACTGGGGGCCGCAGATGGGGGCCGACAAACCGGCGCGGCTGGTGCTGCCTCAGGTGCTCGAAGGCGACCGCCTGACCCTGGAGGGGCAAGCCCTGGAAGTGGTCGGCCTGGACGGCCCTCAGCCTGACCGCAGTTTCGTCTGGATCCCTTCGATCAAGGCCGTGGTCGGCGGTGTCGTGGTAGCCGAGCACATTCATGTGTGGATGGCGGATACGCAAACGCCCAAGTCCCATGCCGACTGGCTGAGCACCCTGGCGCGCATCGAAGCGCTGGCGCCGCGCACGGTCGTCCCGGGCCACTACCTGGGCGATAGCAGCCGTTCGTTGGAGGCCGTGCGTTTCACGGCCAACTACATTCGCGATTTCGACAGCGAGGCCGCCAAGGCGAAAGATGCCGGCGCGCTGATCAAGGCGATGAAGCAGCGTTACCCGGGCCTGGCCGATGAAAGCTCGCTGGAGCTGGGGGCCAAGGTCGCCAAGGGCGAAATGAAGTGGTAATTCCGTTCAATTGAGGGAGCGTATGACATGAGCAAGATTGCAATCATCGGCGCCACCGGTCGTGCTGGCAGCCAGTTGCTGGAAGAGGCCCTGCGCCGTGGCCATAACGTGGTCGCGATTGCCCGCGACCCGTCGCAGCTGCAGGGGCGTGACGGGGTGACTATCAAGGCGCTGGATGCCAAGGACGGCACAGCCCTGGAGGCCGCAGTGACAGGTGTGGACGCAGTACTGAGTGCAGCGCACTTCTCCACCATCGAGCCGCAGGCGATCATCGAGCCGGTCAAGCGTGCCGGGGTCAAACGCCTGCTGGTGGTTGGCGGTGCCGCCAGCCTGTTGCTGCCGTCGGGGCAGCGGGTGATCGACAGCCCTGATTTCCCGGAGGCCTACAAGGCCGAGGCCACGGGCGGTGTGCGGTTTCTGGAGGCGTTGCAGGGCGAGCAGGACCTGGATTGGACCTTCCTCTCACCCTCGGCGGAGTTTGTTGAAGGCGAGCGCAGCGGGCACTACACGCTGGGCAAGGACCATCTGCTGATCGCTGCGGATGGCAAGAGCTGGATCACCTTTGCCGACTATGCGATTGCCATGCTGGATGAGCTGGAGAAACCGCAGCATTCGCGGCAGCGGTTCACGGTCGGGTATTGAGTCGCCTGCTTCGCGGGCTCGCCCGCTCCCACAGGTATTGCACAGGTTTCAAATCCTGTGCGTCACCTGTGGGAGCGGGCGAGCCCGCGAACAGGCCTTCACAGGCTGGCCTGGCCCTCCAGCCAGTCCAGCAACTCCAGCAACCCCGCCGGCAGGTTCCTGGCCTGGCTAACCAGGTAGTAGCCCTTACCGGTCCGCACCTTCAGCGCAAACGGCATGCAAAGCCGCCCGCCGCGCAAGTCATCGCCAATCAGCGACCAATCACCGATAGCCACGCCTGTCCCCTGCGACGCCATGGCCATGGCCATGTCCAGCGTTTCGAAGTGCTGCTTCGGCCCCTGCGCAGCCAGCGTTACCCCAGCCGCCTGCAGCCATAACCGCCAATCATGCTCATCCCGCGAGGGGTGCAGCAACATGTGCCGCGCGAGGTCTTCAACCTGCTGCAAGGGCAGCGGCCCCTCACGCAAAGACGGTGCGCACACCGGCGTCAGTTGCTCATCGAACAGCTTGCGCACCTGCAGCCCGTGGTTCGGTGCCTCGCCATAGACCACCGCTGCATCAAAGCCCTCGCGGCGCAAATCCACGCCATGCTGAACGGTCGTGGTCAGTTCCACCGGTACATCCGGGCGCAGTGCCTGCCACTCCATCAGGCGCGGCAGCAGCCAGCGCATCACGCACGTGGGGGCCTTCAACTGCAGGGTCGTGCTGTGCTCTCCCACCTCACGCACCCCTTGTTCGATCAGCGCAAACACCTGTTGCACCCGTGGCAGCCAGTCCTGGCCTTCATGGGTCAGGCTCAAACCGCGGGCCTGGCGCTGGAACAGGGCATAACCCAAGTGCTGCTCCAGGGCGGCGATCTGCCGGCTGACGGCGCCCTGGGTGATGTGCAACTGCTGCCCGGCGCGGGTGAAATTGCAGCACTGGGCAGTGATCA
Organism: Pseudomonas sp. TJI-51; assembly: GCF_000190455.2. Lineage (NCBI taxonomy): Bacteria > Pseudomonadati > Pseudomonadota > Gammaproteobacteria > Pseudomonadales > Pseudomonadaceae > Pseudomonas > Pseudomonas sp. TJI-51. The sequence goes on along the minus strand of NZ_AEWE02000013.1, from coordinate 1,834 downwards.
GGAAGGTATGCAAGGCGGGTAGGGGCGGGAGGCGTTTCATCGCAATAAGCCATGACTTCAGGACATGGCTAGTATGTGTTTTTTTGCATTGTGGCGATAGCCGTGGCTTGGGTCCAATAAGCGCATAACCCAACAAGATTGATGGTGAACCCCATGGCAACCTGCGGCGAAGTGCTGGTCAAACTCCTTGAAGGCTATGGCGTGGACCATGTCTTCGGCATCCCCGGCGTGCATACGGTGGAGCTGTACCGAGGCCTGGCGGGCTCGTCCATTCGCCATATCACCCCGCGCCACGAGCAGGGCGCCGGGTTCATGGCTGACGGCTATGCGCGCACCCGTGGCAAACCCGGGGTGTGCTTCATCATTACCGGCCCGGGCATGACCAACATCGCCACCGCCATGGGCCAGGCCTATGCCGATTCGATTCCGATGCTGGTGATCTCCAGCGTGCAGTCGCGTGACCAGTTGGGCGGTGGCCGTGGCAAGCTGCACGAGTTGCCTGATCAGGCGGCGCTGGTGGCGGGTGTCGCGGCGTTTTCGCACACCCTGATGAATGCAGCCGATCTGCCTCAGGTATTGGCGCGGGCCTTCGCGGTATTCGACAGCGCCCGGCCGCGCCCAGTGCATATCGAAATACCGCTGGATGTGCTGGTTCAGCCCGCCGACCAACTGTTGCCGGGCCGCCCGGTACGGGGTAACCGTGCAGGGGCTGCACCGCTGGCCGTGGCGCAGATGGCTGAACGCCTGGCCAGCGCGCGGCGGCCATTGATCCTGGCCGGTGGGGGTGCCTTGGCAGCAGGTGCTGCGCTGGCCCGCCTGGCCGAGCACCTGCAGGCACCGGTAGCCCTGACCATCAATGCCAAGGGCTTGCTGCCATCCAGCCACCCGCTGCAGATTGGCTCGACCCAGTCGCTACCGGCTACGCGGGCGCTGGTGGCCGAGGCCGACGTGGTGCTGGCGATCGGTACCGAACTGGCCGAAACCGATTATGACGTGACCTTCAAAGGCGGTTTCGACATCCCGGGGAGCCTGCTGCGCATCGACATCGACCCGGACCAGACCGTGCGCAACTACCTGCCGGAACTGGCACTGGTGGCCGACGCCGAACTGGCTGCCGAAGCGCTGCTGGCGGCCTTGCAGGCGCAGCCGCAGGGGGTACACGACCGCAACTGGGGGCGGGCTCGCGTGACCAGGCTGCGGGAAGCCTTGGCAACCGGCTGGGACCAGCCGACCCTGAGCCAGACACGCTTGTTGACGGCCATCGTGCAGCGCCTGCCCGGTGTGGTGCTGGTGGGCGATTCTACCCAGCCGGTCTACACCGGTAACCTGACCTTGGACATGGACCAGCCGCGCCGCTGGTTCAACGCCTCGACGGGGTACGGCACCCTGGGCTATGCCTTGCCGGCGGCCATGGGTGCCTGGTTGGGCAGTGCCGAGCACGCTGCTGAGCGGGCGCCAGTGGTGTGCCTGATTGGCGATGGCGGCCTGCAATTCACGCTGCCGGAGTTGGCCAGTGCCGTGGAGGCGCAGGTGCCGTTGATCGTGCTGCTGTGGAATAACCAGGGCTACGAAGAGATCAAGAAGTACATGCTCAACCGGGCGATCGAGCCGGTCGGGGTGGATATCCATACCCCAGACTTCATCGGCGTGGCGCGGGCGTTGGGGGCCGCAGCGCAGAGCGTGGCGGATGTGGCGCAATTGCAGGCGGCGCTGGGGCAGGCGGTGGAGCGCAAGGGGCCGACATTGATCCAGGTAGACCAGCACCAGTGGCAGGGCACGGTTGTCGGTTGAACCTTGAGTCTTGGGTTGCTGGTGCCGGCCCTATCGCTGGCAA
>NZ_AEWE02000129.1:0-29558 GCF_000190455.2 Pseudomonas sp. TJI-51 | reverse complement strand
ACAAGCTACAAGCTACAAGATAAAGCAGCGAGAAACGCGGTCTGCTTTAACTTGCAGCTTGCAGCTTGCAGCTTGCAGCTGGTCAACGCTTGTCGCGGCGCTTCTTCTCGGCCTTCTTGTGGTGCGACATCAGCCGGCGCTTCTTGTTGACCTGGCGGTCTGTGAGGGTGTTCTTCTTGCCCTCGTACGGGTTCTCACCGCCCTTGTATTCGATGCGGATCGGCGTGCCGACCAGCTTCAGCACACGGCGGTAGGTGTTTTCCAGGTAGCGCGAGTACGACTTGGGAATCTTCTCGGTCTGGTTGCCGTGGATCACGATCAGCGGCGGGTTGGCCCCGCCCAGGTGGGCATAGCGCAGCTTGATGCGACGACCGTTGACCAGCGGCGGCTGGTGCTCGCTCACCGCATCTTCGAGGATTTGCGTCAGGCGGCTGGTCGGCCAGCGGGTGACCGCCGACTTGAAGGCAGCCTGCACCGACTTGTACAGGTTGCCCACGCCAGTACCATGCAAGGCGGAAATGAAGTGGATGTCGGCGAAGTCGACGAAGAACAGCCGGCGCTCCAGCTCGGTCTTGACGTAGTCACGCTCGCCCGGCTGCATGCCGTCCCACTTGTTCAGGGCAATGACGATCGCGCGCCCGGCTTCCAGGGCAAAGCCCAGCAGATTCAAGTCGTGGTCGACCACACCTTCGCGGGCGTCCATGACGAAGATCACCACGTTGGCGTCCTTGATCGCCTGCAGCGTCTTCACCACCGAGAACTTTTCGACTTCCTCGTGGATCTTGCCACGCTTGCGCACGCCGGCAGTGTCGATGAACGTGTACTTCTCGCCATCGCGCTCGAACGGAATATAGATACTGTCGCGGGTGGTGCCCGGCTGGTCGTACACCACCACACGCTCTTCACCGAGCATGCGGTTGACCAGGGTCGACTTGCCGACGTTCGGGCGGCCGATGATGGCGATCTTGATGCCATCCTTTTCGCTCGGGCCCGGAATGCGCACCGCCTCTTCGCCTTCGGCGACGTCGGCGTCCAGAGCTTCCTCGACCTGGTCGCGCGGCAGGTGGCCGAGAACGGCTTCCATCAGCGCGTTGATACCGCGGCCCTGGGAACCGGCTACCGGAATGGCGTTGCCCATGCCCAGCGGCGAGAACTCGGCGCGAGCCACGTCGGCGTCGATGTTGTCGATTTTGTTGGCGACCAGAATCGCCTCTTTGTTGCGCTTGCGCAGGTGCTCGGCAATCATCTGGTCGGCGGCGGTCATGCCGGCGCGCGCATCGACCAGGAACAGGACGTAGTCGGCCTCTTCAATGGCCATGAGCGACTGCTCGGCCATTTTCTCGTCCATGCCCACTTCGTCACCGGTGATACCGCCGGTGTCGATCAGGATGAAGGAACGACCCTGCCAGCTGGCATCACCATACTGGCGGTCACGGGTCAGGCCCGACAGGTCACCGACGATGGCATCGCGGGTCTTGGTCAGGCGGTTGAACATGGTGGATTTGCCGACGTTCGGGCGGCCCACCAGGGCAATTACGGGAACCATCGGCTCTCCACTCTCGAATTCTTGAAAATGCAAAGGCCGCTGCAAGGCAGCGGCCGGAGTACGGGCGGCGCTTCCTGCGCCGCGGCTTGAAGCCCGCCAAGGCTTCAAGCATAGCTTCAGCGGATGGTCAGTGCCTCGAGCTTGCCGCTGTTGCCGAAGACATAGATGGTGTCACCGACCACAAGTGGGCGGGCGCGCAGGCCATCGCTGTCGATACGCTCACGGCCCACGAAGCGACCATCGACCTGGCTCAGCAGGTGCAGGTAACCTTCGAAGTCGCCCACGGCCACGTAGCTGGAATACACTTCCGGCGCAGAGAGCTGGCGACGGGCCATGCTGTCGTTGGACCACAGGGCGCTGGAAGTGCGCTCGTCGACACTTTCGACAGTGCCTGAAGCTTCGCTGACGTAAACGTTACCGAAGCCCTGGGCGACACCCACGTAGCTGGAGGCATCACGCTGCCACAGCACACGGCCGCTTTCCAGGTCCAGGCCCGCTACGCGGCCCTGGTAAGTGCTGACATACAGGGTTTGACCAGACAGCAGCAGGCCGCCATCGATGTCGACCACGCGCTCCAGCTCGGAACGGCCCTGGGGAATGGCCACGCGGCTTTCCCACACCGGCACGCCGTTGTTGATATCCACCGCCACCACCTTGCCGGTCGACAGGCCGGCAATGGCCAGGCGGTTGGTGACGATCGGCGCACCGGTGCCACGCAGGGTCAGTACGGCCGGAGTGTTTTCGTAGATCCAGCGACGGTCGCCGGTAGCGGCGTCCAGGCCGATCAGGCGGTCGTCCTGGGTCTGCACCACGACCACGTCACCGTTGTTGGCAGGCGGGGCCAGCACTTCGCTGGTCACGCGGGAGCGCCAGCGCTCTTCACCGGTGCTGGAATCCAGGGCAATGACTTCACCCTTGAGGGTGCCGAGCATGACCAGGCCGTAACCCACGCCCACTGCGCCGGAAACCGGCAGCTCCAGGTCCTTGTTCCAGACCACGTCGCCGGTGATGCGATCGAGGGCATAGACGTCACCGTGAACGTCGGAGGCGTAGATGCGGTCGTTCTCGATGGCCGGTACCAGGGTGTTGTAGGTTTCACCCTGGCCGTCACCGATCGAACGGCTCCACTGCTTCTTCAGCACCACTTCCTCGGTGAACTTGGTCAGCTCGGCCGGGGGCAGTTCCTTCTTGCTGTTGCTGCTGCAACCTGCGGCCAGTACGGCCAGGGTCAGCACTGCTGCATGTTTCCAACCGATCACTTACGCGTCCCCTTTAGCCAGGTCATCCAGCTTCAATTGCAGGCCACCGACTGCGGCGTCATCGGACAACGCAGCCTTGGCTTTCTCGTAAGCGCTGTGCGCGTCGCTGGCGCGACCCAGTTGCACCAGCAGGTCACCCTTCAACTCTTCACGGCTGGCCAGGAACGCCTTGTCGGCATCACCGTCAAGCAGCTTCAGGGCATCTTCGGCCTTGTTCTGGGCAGCCAGCACGCGCGCCAGGCGCTGGCGCGAAATTTCGCCCAGGGTGGCATCGGCAGGCTTGTCCAGCACACCTTTGAGCTCGGCGGCGGCGTCGTCGAGCTTGCCGCTCTCGACCGCGACCTTGGCCACGAACAGGCTACCGTACTGGGCATAGGCCGTGCCGCCAAACTCGCTCTTGAGCTTGCCGGCCAGTTCCGCGACCTTGGTGGCGTCGGGCTGACCGCTTGGCGTCAGGCTGGTTTCGAGCAGGGCCTGGTACAACTGCGAGGCCCCTTGCGACTGGTTGTTCTGGTACTTGTGCCAGGTATTCCAGCCCAGCACCACCACACCTGCCAGCAATGCGCCGGTCAGCAGCGGCTTGCCATTGCGGTTCCACCAGTCCTTGACCCCTGCCAGGTCATCATCATCAGTACTCGACACCCCAATACTCCTTTTCGCCTATTCGTTGTTGAACCGCGTTACGCCTGCGCGATCGCGGTTTCCAGGTGCTCGGCAAGAGCATCCCAGGCAATGTTCTGTTGCTCGCCCTGGCCACGCAGTGGCTTCAAGCCGATGACTTGCTTGGCCAGTTCGTCGTCACCGAGGATCAGGGCGAACAGCGCACCGCTTTTATCGGCTTTCTTGAACTGGCTCTTGAAACTGCCGCCGCCGGCGTTGACGGCCAGGCGCAAGCCCGGCAAACGGTCGCGCAAACCTTCGGAAAGGCGCAGCCCGGCCAGCTCGGCCTGCTCGCCAAAGGCACACAGGTAGACGTCGACAGTACGGCTGATGGACTCCGGCACCTTGCCCAGGGTTTCCAGCAGCAGGATCAGACGCTCGATACCCATGGCGAAACCAACGCCGGTGGTCGGTTTTCCGCCCATCTGCTCGACCAGGCCGTCGTAGCGGCCACCGGCACACACGGTGCCCTGGGCGCCGAGCTTGTCGGTCACCCACTCGAACACGGTCTTGCTGTAGTAGTCCAGGCCACGCACCAGCTTGGTGTTGATCACGAACGGAATGCCGGCGGCCTCCAGGCGAGCCTTGAGGCCCTCGAAGTGCACGCGTGAAGGTTCGTCCAGATAGTCTTCCAGCTTTGGCGCCCCAACCAGCACCGCCTGGGTGTTCTGGTCCTTGCTGTCGAGGATGCGCAGCGGGTTGCTTTTCAGGCGGCGCTGGCTGTCTTCATCCAGCTGCTCCAGGCGTGCGGACAGGAACTCGACCAGCGCATCACGGTAGCGGGCGCGGGCCTCGCTGGTGCCGAGGCTGTTGAGTTCGAGCTTGACCGCGTCCTGAATGCCCAACAGGCCCCACAGGCGCCAGGTCAGCATGATCAGCTCGGCGTCGATGTCCGGGCCGTCGAGGTTGAACACTTCCACGCCAATCTGGTGGAACTGGCGGTAACGGCCCTTCTGCGGGCGTTCGTGGCGGAACATCTGGCCGATGTACCACAGTTTCTGCACCTGGCCGTTACCGGTGATGCCGTGCTCGAGCACGGCACGCACGCAGGCGGCGGTGCCTTCAGGGCGCAAGGTCAGCGAGTCGCCGTTGCGGTCCTCGAAGGTGTACATCTCTTTTTCGACGATATCGGTCACTTCGCCGATCGAGCGCTTGAACAGCTCGGTGAACTCGACGATCGGCGTGCGGATCTGGCTGTACCCGTAGGTGTCCAGCAGGCCGGCGACAGTGCCTTCGAAGTAGCGCCACAGCGGCGACTGTTCTGGCAGGATGTCGTTCATGCCACGGATGGCTTGCAGCGATTTGCTCACGAAAAGTCCTTACGAATTCTGTGTGTCAGCCACGGACGATCAGCGCCGCGTCGGCTTCGGCCTTTTCGGCCGCTTTCTGGCGGATGAGTTTTTCCAGCTCATCGACCAGGTTGTCGTTGGTGAGTTTCTGCGCCGGCTTGCCGTCGATATAGATCAGGTTCGGCGTGCCGCCAGTCAGGCCGACATGGGCTTCCTTGGCTTCACCCGGGCCGTTGACCACGCAACCGATCACTGCCACGTCCAGCGGTACCAGCAGGTCTTCCAGGCGCCCTTCCAGCTCGTTCATGGTCTTGACCACATCGAAGTTCTGCCGCGAGCAGCTCGGGCAGGCGATGAAGTTGATGCCGCGCGAGCGCAGGTGCAGCGACTTGAGGATGTCGTAGCCGACCTTCACTTCTTCGACCGGGTCGGCGGCCAGCGAGATGCGAATGGTATCGCCAATGCCTTCGGCCAGCAGCATACCGAGGCCGACGGCGGATTTCACCGTGCCTGAACGCAGGCCACCGGCTTCGGTGATGCCCAGGTGCAGCGGCTGCACGATCTGCCTGGCCAACAGGCGGTAGGCCTCCACGGCCATGAACACGTCGGAGGCCTTGACGCTGACCTTGAAGTCCTGGAAGTCCAGGCGGTCGAGGTGCTCGACATGGCGCAGGGCCGACTCGACCAGCGCGGCCGGGGTAGGCTCGCCGTACTTCTTCTGCAGGTCTTTTTCCAGCGAACCGGCGTTGACACCGATGCGGATCGGGATGCCGCGGTCGCGGGCCGCGTCCACCACTGCGCGCACACGGTCTTCGCGGCCGATGTTGCCCGGGTTGATACGCAGGCAATCGACGCCCAGCTCGGCCACCCGCAGGGCGATCTTGTAGTCGAAGTGGATATCGGCTACCAGCGGCACGCTCACCTGTTGCTTGATCTTGCCGAAGGCTTCGGCAGCGTCCATGTCTGGCACCGATACCCGCACGATGTCCACGCCGGCATCGACCAGGCGCTGGATTTGCGCCACGGTGGCGGCCACATCATTGGTGTCGGTGTTGGTCATGCTCTGCACCGCGATGGGGGCATCACCACCCACCGGCACATTGCCGACCCAGATTTTGCGGGATTCGCGACGTTTGATCGGAGATTCGCCGTGCATGACTTACTGTCCCAACTTCAGGCGAGCAGTCTCGCCACTGGTGAACGGGGCAACATCGACGGCCTGGCCGTTGTAGCTGACCTGGGCGCCCCGGGCGAAGCCCAGGCGTACCGCGAACGGCGGCTTGCCGGTCAGTTCGAGGTTGTCCCCTTTGCGCTTGATGGCGCTGAACAGCACCTTGCCGTTGCCGTCGGAAACCTGGGTCCAGCAATCGGCGGTGAACTGAATGGCGACCTTGCCGCTACCGGCCGGCACTGGCGCAGGCTCACTGGCTGCGGCCGGCGCGGCCGTAACGGGAGCTACAGGCGCCGCTGTGGCCGCCGGGGTGCTGGCGGCTGCCTGCACGGGCGCCTGCTGGGCAGTTGCCGCCCCAGCGGCTGGCTCTGTGGCTGTACCGGCCGCCGGCTGCTCGCCAGCTGCAGCGGGTTGTTCGCCCGTGCCCTGCGCCAACGGCAGCGGTGCAGTCTCAGCCTGCTGGCCGGCGGTAACGGCCTGGTCTTCAGGCTCATCGAGCGGGTGGATCTGGGTGGTGCCGTCGGCGCTTTCGACTTCGACATGCTCCAGGGCCATCTTGGCCAGGTCCTTGCCGCGCAGGCTGCCCTGGTCCTGCCACCAGACGAAACCGCCACCGACCACGGCGAGCAGCAACAGCAGGCTGACGCCGCGCAGGATGTTGTGCGACAGGCGCGTCGGCTCTTCGATGCGGCCCAGCGAATGCACGTCGCTGCCCTTGGCATGGGTACCGGTGTAGCGGTCGAATGCATCGACCAGCGCAGCCTGGTCCAGGTCCAGCAGCTTGGCGTAGGCACGTATGTAGCCACGGGCAAACGTATGCCCGGGCAGCTTGTCGAAGGCACCGGTTTCCACGTGGTTCAGCGAACTGACAGTGAGGTTTAGCTTGCGGGCCACCTCGGCTTGCGACCAGTCCCGTTTCTCACGGGCCAGGCGCAAAAGCTCACCGGGGTTCTGGCCAGGCGCTACTGCTACTTCGGGATGCGCGGCGTTCATCGTTGCTCCGACAGGTATTGCTGATATTCCGGCGTACCGGGATAAAGTCGTTGTAATTGCTGGCCCGTTTCGGCCAGTGCGCCCTGCTCGTCGAACACCCTGGCAAGGCGGCTGCCCAGCAGCAGGCTACGGGCATCGTGCGCGCTCAGCTCGCTGAAACGATCGTAGTAGTCCCGGGCCGGCACATAATGCCTGTTTTCGTAGGACAACTCAGCCATTTCCAGCAACGCCCTGGGTTGCCGCTGGTTGAGCTGCAATGCTTTCACCAGATATGCCTGTGCCTGGTCGCGGCGTTCGAGCCTCAAGGCAGTCAGGCCAAGGTTCTCGTATACGCGCGAGCGCTCAGGATACAGGGTATCGGCACTGGCCAGGCGAAACATCTGCTCGGCCTCGGCAAATCGCCCCTGAGCATAAAGGAAACTGCCGTAGTTGTTGCGAATTCGCGTATTGCCGCCGCTGCTTTGCAGGGCCTTGCGAAAGTGTGTTTCGGCCAGTGCCGGCTCACCTTCGGCCTGGAACACCAGCGCCAGGGCCGCGTGCGCATCGGCATCGCTGCTGTCCAAGGCCAGGGCCTTGCCCAGTGGCGCCTTGGCCTGTTCGGTCAAACCCTGTTGCAAATAACCCAGCCCAAGCTGCACGTAGGCACGCCCCGCTTCGGCCCTGCTCTGGCGGCTGCCCAGCGGGTCGCTCGCGCCGCCCGACACGCAGCCGGCCAGCAGCGAAAGCGCAAGGATCGACAGCGCGGCGCGCAGGCTCATGGGCATGGTCCCGGTCAGTGGCTGGCGGCGCTGTCTTGCAGCTCGACATCCGCAGACAGTTGGCGCACAGCAATATAGCGCTCACTGCGGCGCGTGCGGTCGTTGACCTGCCCCACCAACTGACCGCAGGCAGCGTCGATGTCGTCGCCACGGGTAGTACGGGTGGTCACGTTGAAACCACCGTGGTGCAGCAGGTCCTGGAAACGACGAATGGCATTGTTGCTAGGCCGCTCATAGCCCGAATGCGGGAACGGGTTGAACGGGATCAGGTTGATCTTGCACGGCACGTCGCGCAGCAGCTCGATCATTTGCGCGGCATGCTCTGGCTGGTCGTTGACGTCCTTGAGCAGGGTGTACTCGATGGTCAGCACGCGCTTGCCACCCAGGGTGGCCATGTAGCCCATGCACGATTCCAGCAGCATTTTCAGCGGGTACTTCTTGTTGATCGGCACCAGCTTGTTGCGCAGCTCGTCGTTAGGGGCGTGCAGCGACAGTGCCAGCGACACGTCGATGTGCTTGGCCAGTTCGTCGATCATTGGCACCACGCCCGAGGTGGACAAGGTGACGCGACGCTTGGAAATGCCGTAGCCCAGGTCATCCATCATGATTTTCATGGCGGCGATGACGTTGTCGAAGTTCAGCAGAGGCTCGCCCATGCCCATCATCACCACGTTGGTAATGGCGCGGTCGATTTTGGCAGGGACGGTCCCGAAGGATTTGTTGGCAAGCCACACCTGGCCGATCACTTCGGCGGCGGTGAGGTTGCTGTTGAAGCCTTGCTTGCCGGTGGAGCAGAAGCTGCAGTCCAGGGCACAGCCGGCTTGCGACGATACGCACAGGGTGCCGCGGTCGTCGGTAGGAATGTAGACGGTTTCGACGCAGCTGCCGGAGGCAACGCGGATCACCCACTTGCGGGTGCCGTCGGCGGAAATGTCTTCACTGACCACTTCCGGGGGGCGAATCTCGGCAACGGCCTCGAGCTTCTCGCGCAAGGCCTTGCCAACGTTGGTCATGGCCGCAAAATCGGACACGCCAAAATGGTGAATCCATTTCATCACCTGGCCGGCGCGGAAGCGCTTCTCCCCGATAGAGTCGAAGAATTGTTCCATTTCCGGCTGGGTCAGGCCCAACAGGTTGATTTTGCCAGTAGATGTCGTCATGGATTCACCCTCACCCGTAAGCTTTCGCTTAGCGAGTGGTTACCTCGGTAGCAGCGAAGAAGTAAGCGATTTCGCGAGCAGCAGCAGCTTCGGAGTCCGAACCGTGAACGGCGTTGGCGTCGATGGACTCGGCGAAGTCGGCGCGGATGGTGCCAGGAGCAGCTTCTTTAGGGTTGGTAGCGCCCATCAGCTCACGGTTCTTGGCGATGGCGTTTTCACCTTCCAGGACCTGAACAACAACCGGACCGGAAGTCATGAAGGCAACCAGGTCACCGAAGAAGCCGCGCTCGCTGTGCTCAGCGTAGAAGCCTTCGGCTTCGGCTTTGGACAGTTGCTTGATTTTCGAGGCAACGATTTTCAGGCCGGCTTCTTCGAAACGGGTGGTGATCTTGCCGATGACGTTTTTGGCAACGGCGTCAGGCTTGATGATCGAGAAAGTACGTTGAACAGCCATGGAAAACTCCAGAATATGAGTGTTACGAAAAATTAAACCCGCGAATTATACGCGGGTTCGAGGGGATTGCCTAACCTGCACGCTACGCTTAGTCGGCTTCGTCAATCCAGGCGGCCTGAATTGCCTCAAGCACTTTCTCACCGCCGCGTGACGGATCGTCGCTGAACTCTGGCAATGCCAGCACCCAGCGGTGCAGGTCGACGAAATTCACATATTTAGGATCGACTTCCGGCTTGCTTTCTGCAAGCTGGATGGCGATTTCAAGTACATCAACCCATTTCAGACTCATGTACAGGCCCTCAGTGCGGTGCTTCGGCAGCGTGGTTCAGCGAATACTTGGGGATCTCGATGGTCAGGTCCTGGTCGGCGACCACCACCTGGCAACCCAGGCGCGACTGCGCCTCCAGGCCCCAGGCCTTGTCCAGCATGTCCTCTTCCAGCTCGTCGGCTTCTTCGAGCGAATCGAAACCTTTGCGAACAATACAGTGGCAGGTGGTGCAAGCCTTTACCCCGCCACAGGCGCTTTCCATCTCGATGTGATGGTCGTGGGCCAGCTCCAGGATGTTGGTCCCGGCTGGCACATCCACGGTCAGGCCTTCAGGGCAGAACTTCTCATGCGGCAGGAAGGTTACCAGCGGCATCGATTACTCCTCGATCTCATTCAGGTTGCGCCCGGCCAGTGCGGCTTTGACCGTCGAATCAAGGCGACGGGCGGCAAATGCGTCGGTCACCTGCGACAGACGCTTGGTCTGTTGCTCGATGGCTGCGCCATCGGTGCCCGCCAGCAAATCACGTAGTTCTTGCATCTGGAACTCGATGGCGTCGCGCTCGTCACTGCTGAGCAAGCGTTCGCCATCGGCGTCCAGGGCGCCCTGTACCGCTTCGAGCAGGCGCTCGGCGTCCACTTGGTGCTCGCGCAACTGGCGGGCATGCTTGTCGGAACCGGCGTGTTCGAACGAGTCCTTGAGCATGCGGGCGATTTCGCCGTCGGTCAGGCCGTAGGACGGCTTGACCTGGATGCTGGCTTCCACGCCCGAACCCAGCTCGCGCGCGGCAACGCTGAGCAGGCCGTCGGCATCCACCTGGAAAGTGACGCGGATTTTTGCCGAGCCGGCGACCATGGCCGGAATGCCACGCAGCTCGAAACGCGCCAGCGAGCGGCAGTCGCTGATCAGCTCACGCTCGCCTTGCAGCACGTGGATCATCATGGCCGTCTGGCCGTCTTTGTAAGTAGTGAACTCCTGGGCACGCGCCACCGGAATGGTGGTGTTGCGCGGGATCACCTTCTCCATCAGCCCGCCCATGGTTTCGAGGCCAAGCGACAGCGGAATGACATCGAGCAGCAGCAGTTCGCCACCTTCGCGGCGGTTGCCGGCCAGGGTGTCGGCCTGAATCGCGGCGCCGATGGCCACCACCTGGTCCGGGTCGATCGAGGTCAGCGGCGTACGGCCAAACAGCGCACCCACCGCATCGCGCACACGCGGCACGCGGGTGGAGCCACCGACCATGACCACGGCGCTGACTTCGTCCATTTCAACGCCGCTGTCGCGCACCGCGCGGCGGCAAGCCTTGAGGCTGCGGGCGATCATCGGCTCGATCATGGCGTCGAAGGCAACACGGCTCAGCTCACCTTGCCAGGCACCATGGCTGACAGTGACCACGTCGGCGTCAGTCAGGGCCTCTTTGGCAGCGCAGGCAGTCTGCAGCAGTGCGCGCTGGGTGGCCGGGTCCAGGTCGGAGGAAAGACCGGCCTGCTCGATGATCCAGCCGGCGATGGCATGGTCGAAATCGTCGCCGCCAAGGGCGGTATCGCCGCCGGTGGCCAGCACTTCGAACACACCGGCAGTCAGGCGCAGGATGGAAATGTCAAAGGTACCGCCGCCCAGGTCATAGATGGCCACCACGCCTTCGGCGTTCTGGTCCAGGCCGTAGGCCACGGCAGCGGCGGTCGGCTCATTGAGCAGGCGCAGCACGTTCAGGCCTGCCAGGCGTGCAGCGTCTTTGGTCGCCTGGCGCTGAGCGTCGTCGAAATAGGCTGGCACGGTGATCACCGCGCCTACCAGCTCGCCACCCAGGGTCGCTTCGGCCCGCTCACGCAGCACCTTGAGGATGTCGGCGGACACTTCCACCGGGCTTTTCGGGCCCTGCACGGTATCGATGAACGGCATGTGCGACTCACCGCCAACAAAGCGGTAAGGCAGTTGCTCGCCCAACTGCTTGACGTCGGCAACGCCGCGCCCCATCAGGCGCTTGACCGACAGCACGGTGTTCAGCGGGTCGCTGGAAGCGGCCTCACGCGCGGCCTGCCCCACCTCGATACGCCCGTCGAGGTAGCGTACCGCGGACGGCAGAATGACGTTACCCTGCACATCGGGCAGGGGCTCGCTGCGGCCGCTGCGCAATGCGGCGACCATGGAGTTGGTGGTACCCAGGTCAATGCCGACCGCCAGGCGACGCTGGTGCGGTTGAGGGGTTTGACCGGGTTCGGCAATCTGCAGTAGGGCCATGCTTATCTGAGTACCTTAGGTGCCATCACGGGCGACACCGGGTTAATCGTCGAGGCGCTCTTCCAGTTGGCGCACTTCTTGGGCGAGCTTGTCGAGGAACTGCATGCGGCGCATCAGGCGCTCAGCCTTGTCGCGCTCGGAGGGAACATCCCAGCAGGCAGCGAAATCCTCGTTCAGCGAGTCCTGGGCGGCCTTCAAGCGCTTCTTGAATGCCGCTACGCCGTCCAGGTCGGCTTCGTCCTGCAGCTCTTCCAGCTCTTCGCGCCACTGCATCTGCTGCAACAGAAAGTCCGGGTCGTGGACCGTGACTTCCTGGGGCACTTCGTGACCGCTGATGGCCAGCAGATAGCGGGCACGACGCGGCGCACTGCGCAGCGTCTGGTAGGCGTCGTTGAGGGCTGCGGACTTTTCCAGCGCGACCCGCTGCTCCCGCTCGGAGGCGTCGGCAAAACGGTCGGGATGGACTTCGCGGGCCAGCTCGCGGTAGCGAGTGGCCAGCTTGTCGAGATCCAGGCGGAAGCTTGGCTGGAGGTCAAACAATGCGTAGTGACAAGGAGTACCCACAGCCGGCCTCAAACGTTGAAGCTTTCGCCGCAGCCACACTCACCGCGCACGTTGGGGTTGTTGAACTTGAAGCCTTCGTTCAACCCTTCCTTGACGAAGTCCAGCTCGGTACCGTCGAGGTACACCAGGCTCTTGGGATCGATGATCACCTTGACGCCGTGGTTTTCGAACACCTGGTCTTCGTCGGCCAGTTCGTCAACGAACTCCAGCACGTAGGCCAGGCCCGAGCAACCGGTGGTGCGCACGCCCAGGCGAATGCCCTCACCTTTGCCGCGCCCATCGAGGGAGCGGCGAATGTGGTTGGCGGCGGCTTCTGTCATGCTGATAGCCATCAGGACTCCTTACCTCGCAACAGGCGGCTTAGATCAAGCCTTTCTTCTGCTTGTAATCGCGCACAGCTGCCTTGATGGCATCTTCGGCGAGTACCGAGCAGTGGATCTTGACCGGCGGCAACGCCAGTTCTTCTGCCAGCTGGGTGTTCTTGATGGTTTCGGCTTCGTCCAGGGTCTTGCCCTTCATCCACTCGGTAGCGAGGGAGCTGGAAGCGATGGCCGAGCCGCAACCGTAGGTCTTGAACTTGGCGTCTTCGATCACGCCCTGTTCGTTGACCTTGATTTGCAGACGCATCACGTCGCCACACGCAGGGGCGCCGACCATGCCGGTACCGACATCCGGGTCTTCGGCATTCATCTTGCCGACGTTGCGTGGGTTTTCGTAGTGGTCGATGACCTTTTCACTGTATGCCATGGTGCAATTCCTTCCTCATCAGGGAGCCGCTCTTGCCGGCGACTGCTTAGTGGGCGGCCCACTCGATCTTGGAGATGTCAACGCCGTCTTTGTACATATCCCACAGCGGCGACAGTTCACGCAGTTTGTTGACGGCCTCGCAGACTTTCTGCGCGGCGTAGTCGACTTCTTCTTCGGTGGTGAAGCGGCCGAAGGAGAAGCGGATCGAGCTGTGCGCCAGCTCGTCGTTGCGGCCCAGAGCGCGCAGTACGTACGACGGCTCGAGCGATGCGGAGGTGCACGCCGAACCGGACGATACGGCGATGTCCTTCAGCGACATCAGCAGCGATTCGCCTTCGACGTAGTTGAAGCTCAGGTTCAGGTTGTGCGGTACGCGGGCAGTCTGGCTACCGTTGACGTACAGCTCTTCAAGGCTGGAGACCTGCTTGAAGAAGCGGTCGCTCAGGGCCTTGATGCGTACGTTTTCGGCGGCCATTTCCTGCTTGGCGATGGCGAATGCTTCGCCCATGCCGACGATCTGGTGGGTCGGCAGGGTGCCCGAACGCATGCCGCGCTCATGACCACCACCGTGGATGATGGCTTCCAGACGCACACGCGGCTTGCGGCTGACGTACAGCGCGCCGATGCCTTTCGGGCCGTAGGCTTTGTGCGCCGAGAACGACATCAGGTCGACCTTCAGCTTCTGCACGTCGATTTCCACCTTGCCGGCCGACTGGGCGGCATCGACATGGAACAGCACGCCACGCGCACGGGTCAGCTCACCGATGGCGGCGATGTCGTTGATCGAGCCGACTTCGTTGTTCACGTGCATCAGCGACACCAGAATAGTGTCGTCACGCAGCACGGCCTCGACCATGGCCGGGGTGACGATACCGTCTTCGCCTGGCTCCAGGTAGGTGACTTCGAAACCTTCACGCTCCAGCTGGCGAGCGGTATCCAGTACCGCCTTGTGCTCAATCTTGGAGGTGATGATGTGCTTGCCCTTGGTCTGATAGAAGTGCGCCACGCCTTTGAGGGCGAGGTTGTCGGACTCGGTGGCACCGCTGGTCCAGACGATCTCGCGCGGGTCGGCGTTGATCAGCTCGGCAACCTGGCGACGGCCGTTCTCGACCGCTTCTTCGGCCTTCCAGCCGAACACGTGGGAGCGCGAAGCCGGGTTACCGAAGTTCCCGTCAACCAGCAGGCATTCGGCCATTTTCTGGGCGACGCGTGGGTCAACCGGCGTGGTCGCGGAGTAATCGAGGTAGATCGGCAACTTCATTTGTCTCTCCTATCAGGCGGTGGCGTCGCTCGTCGTGGCTAAGGGTCAATCGACGGCAGACGTCTCAATCTTGTCCAGCTGGGCGGTTCGGCCTGCGACACGACGCAAGTCCTGGCGCTGGGCGACTTCCTGCACCTCACGGCGCATGACAAGGTCGGCCAGGCTGATGCCGCTGAGGAATTCATGGATCTGCTGGCTGAGGTCGCACCACAGGTGGTGGGTCAGGCAGGTATCACCGGCATGGCAGTCCCCGAGGCCCTGGCAACGGGTGGCATCGACCGATTCGTTGACCGCGTCGATGACCTGTGCCACCTGGATGGTTTCCATACCGCGCGACAGCTGATAGCCGCCACCTGGGCCGCGCACACTGGAAACCAGGCTGCTACGGCGCAGCTTGGCGAACAGCTGCTCCAGATAAGAGAGGGAAATGCCCTGGCGCTCGGAAATATCGGCCAAAGACACCGGCCCATGCTGCGCGTGCAACGCCAGGTCGAGCATGGCAGTCACGGCGTATCGGCCTTTGGTAGTCAGTCGCATGGCTATTGGGTACCACGGGAGTTTCGGGATGTGTGCAAGTATGCGATTCCCGAGCATTTAAGTCAACTATTAGACCTACTGCTTTAGTCGGGTTTGCATCTGGGAGGCGGCGCGATTGTAGCAGACGAGGGGCGTGAGCACACGCCCCGTATGTCTACCTCGGTGCGCCGCGGCGCAATCAATGCGGCTGAGTGTCGCGCCTGACGGCCTGGGCCGCTTCGGTGAAGTCATCTTCAGGCAGGGCCGGCAGCTCTTTGGCGCAGTAGTCACTGCCCATTTTCGTCAACGCGCCGCACATACCCTCCAGCCGCTCGTCGACGGCCTGCAGGTGGTCGAGCATCTGGCCAATGGCGCGCGCCACCGGGTCAGGCATGTCGCCACTCACACCGTAGGCGTCGAAGCCGATCTTCTCGGCCATGGCCTTGCGCTTGGCCTCCACTTCGCTGTCTTCGCGCTTGACGATGATGCGCCCGGGGATGCCCACTGCCGTGGCACCGGCCGGGACCGCCTTGGTCACCACCGCATTGGAGCCGATCTTGGCCCCCGCACCCACGGTGAACGGGCCCAGCACCTTGGCCCCCGCCCCTACCACCACGCCGTTTTCCAGGGTGGGGTGGCGCTTGCCCTTGTTCCAGCTGGTGCCGCCCAGCGTAACGCCCTGGTACAGGGTGACGTCATCGCCGATTTCGGCGGTTTCGCCGATGACGATGCCCATGCCGTGGTCGATGAAGAAACGCCGGCCGATGGTGGCACCCGGGTGAATCTCGATACCGGTGAGCCAGCGGCCGAAGTTCGAGACCAGACGCGCCAGCCACTTGAAGTCGCGCCGCCACAAGGCATTACCCAGGCGATGCAGCCAGATGGCATGCATGCCCGGGTAGCAGGTGAGCACCTCGAAGGCATTGCGCGCAGCCGGGTCACGGTGGAATACGCTTTGAATATCTTCACGCAGGCGTTCAAACATCTTTCAGTCCTTCCGTTTATGCGGCTCGCCCCGGACCACTTTCTGGGTCTCGGTGAGGATGCCGCGCAAAATGCTCATCTCCGAACGCTCGACCGCCACCCGCCCGTACAGCCGGCGCAGGCGCGGCATCAGGTGCTTGGGCTTTGCAGGGTCGAGGAAGCCGATGCCCACCAGGGTTTTCTCCAGGTGGTCGTAGAACAGCTCCATTTCGTCCATGGTCGCCAGCTCGCTGGCATCCACCTTCTCGACCTGGGCCGGTGCCACACCGGCGGCCAACCAGGCCATGCGCACCTCATAGGCGAGCACTTGCACGGCGGCAGCCAGGTTCAGCGAGCTGAAGTCGGGGTTGGAGGGAATGTGCACGTGGAAGTGACATCGCTGCAGTTCTTCGTTGGTCAGGCCGGCGTGTTCGCGCCCGAACACCAGGGCGATTTCTTCGCCACCGCTGGCATGCACCACCGCCTTTTCGCCACATTCACGCGGGCCGATCAACGGCCAGGGAATGCTGCGCTCGCGGGCGCTGGTGCCCATCACCAGGTTACAGCCGACCAGGGCCTGTTCGAGGCTGTCGACCACCTGGGCATTGCCCAGCACGTCGTCGGCACCAGAGGCGCGGGCACTGGCATCCACGGCGGGGAACTCTTTCGGCTGCACCAGCACCAGGCGCGACAAGCCCATGTTTTTCATGGCACGCGCAGCGCCGCCGATGTTGCCGGGGTGGCTGGTATTGACCAGAACAACACGAATATTTTGCAGCAAGGTGTTGTGCTCACAGATGCAGGAATCAGGGGCTTGGATCTTACAGAACCGACAGACGTAACGCCACGAAAGCAAATGTGCCCCTTCTGCCGCCACAGTTTTCTGCTAGAATGATCGGCTTTCTTCTTTAACATCTCCAGGTGACCCGCCCATGCAGCCTATGCTGAATATCGCCCTGCGCGCCGCTCGCAGCGCCAGTGAACTGATTTTCCGCTCCATCGAACGCCTGGATAGCATCAAGGTCGATGAGAAAGAGGCCAAGGACTACGTTTCCGAAGTCGATCGCGCCGCCGAGCAGACCATCGTCAACGCCCTGCGCAAGGCCTACCCGAACCACTCCATCCAGGGTGAAGAAACCGGCCTGCACGCCGGCACCGGTGAAGAGGGCAAGGATTACCTGTGGATCATCGACCCGCTGGACGGCACCACCAACTTCCTGCGTGGCATCCCGCACTTCGCTGTCAGCATTGCCTGCAAATACCGTGGCCGCCTTGAGCACGCCGTGATCGTCGACCCGGTTCGCCAGGAAGAATTCACCGCCAGCCGTGGCCGTGGCGCCCAACTCAATGGCCGCCGCCTGCGTGTCAGCTCGCGCACCAGCCTGGAAGGCGCCCTGCTGGGTACCGGCTTCCCGTTCCGCGACAGCCAGATGGCCGACCTCGACAACTACCTGGGCATGTTCCGCGCCTTGACCGGCCAGACTGCCGGCATCCGCCGCGCCGGCGCTGCCAGCCTAGACCTGGCCTACGTTGCTGCCGGCCGCTTCGACGCCTTCTGGGAATCGGGGCTGTCCGAGTGGGACATGGCCGCCGGCGTGCTGCTGATTCAGGAAGCCGGTGGCTTGGTTAGCGACTTCAACGGTGGCCACGACTTCCTCGACAAAGGCCACATCGTTGCGGGCAACATCAAGTGCTTCAAGGCCGTGCTGACCGCTATCCAGCCACACCTGCCAGAAAGCCTGAAGCGCTAAGCGCGGATTGCTGGCAAACAAAAAGCACCCCTCGGGGTGCTTTTTTGTGCCTGCCGAAGCCGTCCACAATCCGCTTTTTGTGGGAGCGGCCTTGTGTCGCGAAAGGGCTGCAAGGCAGCCCCGACGATCTCTGATGGGTCATAGACCCTGGGGCCGCTGCGCGCCCCTTTCGCGACACAAGGCCGCTCCCCCAAAAAAGAGCGGACCGCATTCAAACTTACTGCCCGGCCTCGCTCAGGACCAACTTGCCATTCTTGTCCAGCGGAATGGTCGACCCAGGCTCACGGTCCATTTTCACCTTACCGACCTGGTCACCGATGGAATAGGTCACGTTGTACCCCACCACCTTCTCACTGATGTCATTGACCGTATTGCAGCGGGTTTGCGTGGTGGTGTAGGTGTCACGCTGCTGCATGCCTTCCTGCACCTTGTTACCGGCATAACCACCACCGACCGCACCGGCAACGGTGGCGATCTTCTTGCCTGTGCCGCCACCGATCTGGTTGCCGAGCAAGCCCCCCGCCAGGGCGCCTACCACGGTACCGGCGATCTGGTGCTGGTCCTTGACCGGCGCCTGGCGCGTTACGGCAACGTCCTTGCACACTTCACGCGGGGTTTTCACCTGTTGCTTGATCGGCTGCACGTCGGTGACCTGGGCATATTCAGGCCCCTTGTTGACCAAGCTGTAGGTCGCGACAGCACCTCCGGCAGTCACACCGACAGCACCCAGTACCGCACCCACCAGCATTGATTTATTCACGTCAACCTCCTGATCGTACCAGCGGGTCGCAACCCGCGCTTATCCCAGCCTTGGAGCAAAAAAAAAGGCGCGAGTTCAATACTCGCGCCTTTTGCACCGCCAGGCGGTGTTGGGCTAGCCGCTACGGACGATCGTCCACGCCTTCTGCCTTGGTCGGCGGGATCAGGTCTTCACTGTTCAGGTTCAGCCAGATCAATACCACGTTGGCGATGTAGATCGACGAGTAGGTACCTGCCATCACCCCGATGAACAAGGCCAGCGAGAAGCCGAACAGGTTGTCACCGCCAAAGAACAACAGCGCCGCGATGGCCAGCAAGGTCGAAACCGAGGTGGCGATGGTACGCAGCAAGGTCTGGGTGGTGGACACGTTGATGTTCTCGATCAACGAAGCCTTGCGCATGACGCGGAAGTTTTCCCGCACCCGGTCGAACACGACGATGGTGTCGTTCAGCGAGTAGCCAATGATCGCCAGCACTGCCGCCAACACCGTCAGGTCGAAGGTGATCTGGAAGAACGACAGGATACCCAGTGTGACCACCACGTCGTGAATCAGCGAGATGATCGCCCCCACCGCGAACTTCCACTGGAAGCGGAAGGCCAGGTAGATGAGGATGCCGCCCAGCGCCAGCAGCATGCCCATGCCACCCTGGTCGCGCAGCTCTTCACCCACCTGAGGGCCAACGAACTCGACTCGCTTGAGCGTGGCCGGGTTGTCGCCGCCCGCCTTCTGCAGTGCGGCAGCTACCTTGTTGCCCAGTTGCGGGTCGTCACCCGGCATACGCACCAACAGGTCGGTGGTAGCACCAAAGCTTTGCACCACGGCCTCGTGGAAACCGGAGTCGACCAGCTCGGCGCGTACCGCCTTGAGGTCTGCCGGGCGCTCGTAGGTCAGCTCGATCAGCGTACCACCGGTGAAGTCCAGGCCGAAGTTCAGGCCTTTCTGCCACCAACTGAACAGCGCCAGCACGGTGAGGAGCACGGTAATGGCGAACGCGACATTGCGCACGCCCATGAAGTTGATGGTTTTCATCGCAGCTCCCTCAAACCCACAGCTTCTTGATGTCACGCCCGCCACAGGTCAGGTTGACCATTGCGCGGGTCACCATGACGGCGGTGAACATCGAGGTGAAAATCCCGAGGGACATGGTGACCGCAAAGCCCTTGACCGGGCCGGTACCCATGGCGAACAGGATGCCGCCGACCAGCAGGCTGGTCAGGTTGGCGTCGATGATCGCGGTATAGGCGCGGTTGAAACCTTCGTGGATGGCGCGCTGCACCGACATGCCGGCCTTCAGCTCTTCGCGTATGCGCGAGAAGATCAGCACGTTGGCGTCTACCGCCATACCCATGGTCAACACGATACCGGCAATGCCTGGCAGGGTCAGGGTGGCCCCCAGCAGCGACATCAGTGCCAGCAGCAGCACCATGTTGCCCGCCAGGGCGATGGTGGCGATCACGCCAAAACCACGGTAGATGGCGATGATGAACAGCGAAACGAACAGCATGCCCCACAGCGATGCATCGATACCTTTGGTGATGTTGTCGGCACCCAGGCTTGGGCCAATGGTACGTTCTTCTGCGAAGTACATCGGTGCAGCCAGACCACCGGCACGCAGCAACAGCGCCAGCTCGGACGATTCGCCCTGGCCGTTCAGGCCGGTGATGCGGAACTGGCTACCCAGCGGCGACTGGATGGTGGCCAGGCTGATGATTTTCTTCTCTTCGACGAAGCTTTGCACGGCCACGTCTTTCTCGACGCCGTCGACGGTTTGCTTGACGTAGCGGGTAACCGGCTTCTGCTCGATGAAGATCACCGCCATGCTGCGGCCAACGTTGCTGCGGGTAGCGCGGCTCATCAGCTCGCCACCGTGGCCATCCAGGCGAATGTTCACCTGTGGGCGGCCGTGTTCATCGAAGCTTGCCTGGGCGTCGGTAACCTGGTCACCGGTAATGATCAGCCCGCGCTCGACCGCAGCGGACCGGCCGCCTTCGCGAAACTCGAACACCTCGGTAGTGGCCTTGGACGCACCCGGTTCGGCACCGAAACGGAACTCGAGGTTGGCGGTTTTACCCAGGATACGTTTGGCTTCGGCAGTGTCCTGCACACCTGGCAACTCGACCACGATGCGGTTGGCGCCCTGACGCTGTACCAGCGGCTCGGCCACGCCCAGCTCGTTGACGCGGTTGCGCACGGTGGTGAGGTTCTGCTTGATCGAGTATTCGCGGATTTCGGCGACCTTCGCCTGGGTCAGCGCCAGGCGCAGCACCGCAAGGTCGTTGCGCTCGGTGGTGGTCAGGTCGAAATCATTGAAATTCTTGCGGATCAGGGCACGCGCCTGTTCGCGGGTTGCATCGTCAGCAAAGCCCAGCATGATGCCACCATCCTGCTGAGGCAGGCTGCGGTAGCGCACACGCTCTTTACGCAGCAAGGTCTTGACCTCGCCTTCGTAGACTTTCATGCGGGCGCTCATGGCCTTGTCCATGTCCACTTCCAGCAGGAAGTGCACACCACCGGACAGGTCCAGGCCCAGCTTCATCGGGCTTGCACCCAGGTTGCGCAGCCATTGCGGAGTCGTCTGGGCCAGGTTCAGGGCCACGACGTAATCATCGCCCAGCGCCTTGCGCACCACATCCTTGGCCGGCAGCTGGTCTTCCTGGTTGGTCAGGCGGATCAGCCCGCTGCCCTTCTCGCCCAGGCTGGCGCCCTTGACTGCGATCTTGGCATCGACCAAAGCCTTGCTGACGCGGTCGAGGTCGGCCTGGTTCACCTGCAGCGCCGAGCTGGCACCACTGATCTGCACCGCCGGGTCGTCCGGGTAAAGGTTGGGTGCGGAATAAATGAAACCGACCACCAGTACCAGCACGATCAGTGCATATTTCCACAGAGGGTATTTGTTCAGCATCACGCCGCCCGTTCAAGACGCGGGGCGCGTTGCGCGCCCCGACTGGAAAATAAAACCGGTAACTCAGATAGCCTTGAGCGTACCTTTTGGCAGGGTCGCAGCAATGGCGCCCTTCTGGAACTTCAGTTCGACAGTGTCGGACACTTCCAGTACCACGAAGTCATCGGAAACCTTGACGATCTTGCCGGCGATACCGCCGTTGGTGACAACTTCGTCACCTTTTTGCAAGTTGCTCAGCAGGTTCTTCTGCTCTTTGGCACGCTTGGCCTGTGGGCGCCAGATCATCAGGTAGAAGATGACCAGGAAACCGACCAGGAAAATCCACTCGAAGCCGGTACCGGCTGGGCCGGCGGCAGGTGCTGCAGCGTCCGCGTATGCGGCGGGGATCAAGAAGCTCATTGGGCACTCCTAATGTAATTTTCTAATAATGGATGCAGACAGTCAGTCCAAGGGCGGAACCGGAAGCCCGCGCTTGGCGTAGAAGGCGTCGACAAAGGCGGCCAATTTACCCTGATGAATGGCCTCGCGTAAACCGGCCATCAAGCGCTGGTAATGGCGCAAGTTGTGGATGGTATTCAGCATGCTGCTCAGCATTTCGCCGCACTTGTCCAAATGGTGCAGATAGGCGCGCGAGAAGTTGGTGCAGGTGTAGCAGTCACAGGTCGGATCCAGCGGCGATTCATCGTGGCGATGGAACGCATTGCGGATCTTGATCACCCCTGTATCGACAAACAGATGCCCGTTGCGCGCGTTGCGCGTTGGCATCACGCAGTCGAACATGTCGACGCCGCGGCGCACACCCTCAACGAGATCTTCCGGTTTGCCTACCCCCATAAGGTAACGAGGTTTGTCAGCCGGCATCTGGTCAGGCAGGTAATCCAGCACCTTGATCATTTCGTGCTTGGGCTCGCCAACCGACAGGCCACCAATGGCCAGGCCATCGAAGCCGATGTTTTCCAGGCCTTCGAGCGAGCGCATGCGCAGGTCCTGGTACATGCCACCCTGAACAATGCCGAACAGCGCGGCGGTGTTGTCGGCGTGGGCGTTCTTCGAGCGCTGGGCCCAGCGCAGCGACAGCTCCATGGAGGTGCGCGCGACATCGTGCTCGGCCGGGTACGGGGTGCACTCGTCGAAGATCATCACCACGTCCGACCCCAGGTCACGCTGGACCTGCATCGACTCTTCCGGGCCCATGAACACCTTGGAGCCATCGACCGGCGAGGCGAAGGTCACACCCTCTTCCTTGATCTTGCGCATGGCGCCCAGGCTGAACACCTGGAAACCACCGGAGTCGGTGAGGATCGGGCCCTTCCACTGCATGAAATCGTGCAGGCCGTTGTGCTTCTTGATCACCTCGGTGCCGGGGCGCAGCCACAGGTGGAAGGTATTGCCGAGGATCATCTCGGCGCCAATGGCCTCGATATCGCGTGGCAGCATGCCCTTGACCGTGCCATAGGTGCCCACCGGCATGAACGCCGGGGTTTCCACGGTGCCACGAGGGAAAGTGATGCGACCGCGACGGGCCTTGCCGTCGGTGGCCAGCAGTTCGAAGGACATTCGACAGGTGCGACTCATGCTTGATCCTCGGGGCCGCGTGGCGCCGGATTGCGGGTGATGAACATGGCATCACCGTAACTGAAGAAGCGGTACCCCTGCTCCACCGCCGCGGCGTAGGCGGCCATGGTCTCGGGGTAGCCGGCGAAGGCCGAGACCAGCATCAGCAGCGTGGACTCCGGCAGGTGGAAGTTGGTGACCAGCGCGTCGACCACATGGAACGGCCGACCCGGGTAGATGAAAATATCGGTGTCGCCGCTGAACGCCTTGAGCACGCCGTCGCGCGCGGCACTTTCCAGCGAACGCACGCTGGTGGTGCCCACGGCGATCACCCGGCCACCGCGAGCGCGACAGGCCGTGATGGCATCGACCACGTCCTGGCTCACTTCGAGCCACTCTTTGTGCATATGGTGGTCTTCGATCTTGTCGACACGCACCGGCTGGAACGTGCCGGCGCCCACGTGCAGGGTGACGAAGGCGCGCTCCACGCCCTTGGCGGCAATTTTTTCCAGCAGCGCTTCATCGAAGTGCAGGCCGGCGGTGGGCGCGGCCACTGCACCGGCACGCTCGGCGTAGACGGTCTGGTAGCGCTCACGGTCGGCGCCCTCGTCGGGGCGGTCGATATAGGGCGGCAACGGCATGTGGCCGACGCGGTCGAGCAGTGGCAGCACCTCTTCGGTGAAGCGCAGCTCGAACAGTGTGTCGTGGCGGGCGACCATTTCGGCCTCGCCACCGCCATCGATGAGGATGACCGCGCCCTCTTTCGGCGCCTTGCTGGCCCTTACGTGAGCCAGCACCCGGTGGCTGTCGAGCACGCGTTCGACCAGCACTTCCAGCTTGCCGCCAGACGCTTTCTGGCCGAACAAGCGGGCCGGGATGACCCGGGTGTTATTGAACACCATCAGGTCGCCGGGGCGCAGGTACTCGAGCAAATCGGGAAATTGCCGGTGTGCCAGCACGCCGCTCGGCCCATCGAGGACCAGCAGACGGCTGCCATGGCGCTCGGCCAGTGGGTGGCGGGCGATCAGGGAATCGGGGAGTTCGAAGGAAAAATCGGCGACGCGCATGATGATGTTCGGTTCGGCAGGGCCGGGAAGTTTAGCCCAATGTGTGAAAATTGACCATGAAAGCCGATTGACCGACCAGCGGCAGCTCTCTATACTGCGCGCCACACGCCCTGATGGCGGAATTGGTAGACGCGGCGGATTCAAAATCCGTTTTCGAAAGGAGTGGGAGTTCGAGTCTCCCTCGGGGCACCAAAATCCGGAAAAAACCGACCGTATGGTCGGTTTTTTTTCGCCTCGCAAAACTACCCCTCGTCTTGACGCCACCGCCACGGCGCCGGGCTTCACCCCGATACCCCGATTCTATTGGCTACCCTTCTGATTAGCACTTAAGCTGTCATTCGTCGGATATATCACGAAAGGATTGTCCGAATAATGGCACTTAGCCATAGTTGCGCACCCTTCCCCTCAATCCTGTGTGAACCATGAAAGCTATAGCGCCCTGTGTGGCAGCAATGATGCTGCTGGGTGGGTGCAATGGAGTGCCAACGTCGTACGTTTCCGATCCCGTCTACAGCCAGGCATTCGTGGTCACCTCCGGTGCTCCGCTGCCAATGCTGCTGATGGCCAGCGCCATCCAGTGGAATGAGGATTACGCAGTAACCGCCAAACACACCCCCTTCCTGCCCAACGTGGTTCACGAAGGCCTCGGTGATGTGGTGTTCTTCAAGCACAAGGCTGCGACGGTACCGGCCTGGCGCCAGTACGTGCCGGGCGAGGCCGTGACGGCGGTCGGCTACAACAGCTTGATGATGCCGATGCAAGGCAAGGGCCATGCCCTGCCGTCGCTGGTTCGGCTGGAAGGTACGCCTGGCAGTGTCTTCTACTCGGTACACGATGGCCCGATCACCAAAGGCATGTCGGGTGGGCCGGTGTTTGCAGACGATGGCAAGGTCGTAGGCATCAACGTGGCCATCATCCCGACCAGCGAGATCGACGCTGGCAGGCGCCCCGACCTGATCGGCAAGGAACGCATCAGCGTGTTCATGTCGTTCAACGAGATCGACAAGGAGTGGCGGCGCTATCAGTACCTGCTGGCACGCAAGGCCAAGCCGAGGGCGCCGGCTGCGGTCAAAGGCTACGTGGCGGTGGCCGCCAAGCCGTGAATCGGGGCGCGGTGCTGGGTGGAAAGCGGCCTATGATGTGAGGCTGATGGCCTCTTCGCGGGTAAACCCGCTACTACAGGGCCTGCGCGGGATTTGAGCCTGCGCTCGGGAGGCCCGAGTGCCATGCTTCAATCACGACACCGCCGGCCTGCTGCTATATCCACAGCTGGGCTTCACACCATTCGGCATCATCAAGTGGCCACCCAATCGTATCCTTATGGATACACCCGCTCAAGGATGGCGAACCTTCGGCGCCCCTCGACGTCCCATCCTGCATCCCCCGCGTTCCGAGGTAGCCCCGCGTGAAAGACGTCATCGCCCGCAAGTACCGCCTGGTGGTGAAGACCATCGGCTACATCGGCTGGTCGCTGTTCTGGCTGCTGATCTGGGATGTGCTGGTCACCATCGACTTCATGCTGTTCTTCAACAGCAAGTTCACCTTGCCGCTGATCCCATTGACCCTGTTGGGTTCTGCGCTGGTGGTGCTGGTGAGCTTTCGCAACAGCAGTGCCTACAACCGCTGGTGGGAAGCACGCACGTTATGGGGCGCGCTGGTGAACAGCTCGCGCAGTTTTGCCCGGCAGACGCTGACCCTGATCGATGACACGGACGACGGCCTGAACCCGGTCAAGGCCACCCTGCTGCGCCGGCATGTCGCCTATGTGAACTGCCTGGCGGCACACCTCAAAGGTGAACCCTGCCCGGAGGAACTGATGGCTTTTATCCCGCCGGCGGAGTTCGAACGGCGCAACCGCTCGAACAACTTCGCCAACGACATCCTCAGCGGCTCGGCGGCCCTGCTGGCCCGGGAATACCAGGCCGGGCGGCTGGACAGCATTCGCCTGGCGCGGCTGGAGGCAACCTTGGTGGACCTGTCCAATGCCCAGGGCGGCATG
Source organism: Pseudomonas sp. TJI-51 (assembly GCF_000190455.2). NCBI lineage: Bacteria > Pseudomonadati > Pseudomonadota > Gammaproteobacteria > Pseudomonadales > Pseudomonadaceae > Pseudomonas > Pseudomonas sp. TJI-51. Next base: position 3,676 of record NZ_AEWE02000129.1, on the reverse strand, counting down.
GAGCGGATTGCCAATACGCCGCTGCCGTACCCTTACGTGTATTTTCCGCGCCTGTTCATCACCTTGTTCTGCCTGATCGTGCCGGTGGGGCTGGTGGAGTCGCTGGGCTGGTTCACACCGCTGGCGTCGACGGTGGTGGGGTTCATGTTGCTGGCCATCGAGCGGATCGGTACCGACTTGCAGAGCCCGTTCAGGTTCAGTGAGCACCAGATCCAGATGGACACCATTTGCGAGACGATCGAGCGCAACCTGGAATCGATGCAGCGCGAGGCGCAGTGTGGCGAGGTGGTGGGAGCCTGATGGATTTTCGGGCTGCCTTGCGGCCCTGGCTATCGGTCAGGCCCGCACATAACGCTGGCGCAACACATCACTGAGCATGTCCACCAGCAACACCAGCACCAGCATGCCAAGGATCACCGTGCTGGCCTGGGCTTCCTGGAACAGGCTCAAGGTGGTGTACAGCATCTGCCCCAGCCCCCCCGCCCCGACAAACCCCAGCACGCTGGCCATGCGAATGTTGTTCTCCCAGCGGTACAAGCTATACGCCAGCAACTGCGGCCACACATTGGGCAAGGTGCCAAAGCAGAAGGCCGCCACCTGGCTACCCCCCTGCAAACGGATCGCCGCCGCAGGCTCTGGCGGCGCGTTCTCCAGCGCCTCGGCGAACAACCGCCCCAGTACCCCGGCAGTGTGCAGCGCCAGGGCCAGGGTGCCGGCATTGGGCCCAAGCCCGGCGGCCAGCACGGTGAGCGCCGCCCACACTAGCTCCGGAATGGCGCGCAGGGCATTGAGCAGCAACCGCGCAGCGCCCTGCAACGGCCAACCGAAGCGGCCCGCCGCCGGCAGCGCCAGCAGCAGCCCCAATATCATCGCCAACAGGGTGCCCAGCCCGGACATGGCCAGGGTCTCCAGCGCCCCGTGCCATACCGCCTTCAGGTGCCCGGCAGACCAGTCAGGGTGCAGGAAGCGCCCGGCGTACTCGCCCATCTGCCCCAGGCCGCCATTGCCGACCAGTGCTTGCAAGTCCAGCTGCAGGTAGGCAAACGAGGCCGCTACCGCCGCCACGATGGCCCCCAGCAGGAGCAGGTTGATCACCCGGTTCATGCCAACCTCCAACGCAGCAAGCGGCTGAGCAGGTCGGCCAGGATCACCAGCAACAGGAAGGTCAGCAGCATGCTGGCAACCTCGGCACCCGCAAACATGCGCATCGACAGATCGATCTGCTGCCCCAGCCCCCCGGCGCCAACAAAGCCCATCACCACCGAAGCCCGTACCGCGCATTCCCAGCGGTACACGGTGTACGACACCACCTCGGCGGCGGCATTGGGCAGGATGCCGTAGAGGAACGCCGCCAAGCGCCCGCTGCCCGCCTGCAACAAGGCATGTGCCGGGCGCTGGTCGACCGATTCGAAAATCTCGGCATAGACCTTGCCGAGCATGCCGCTGTAGGTAATGGCAATGGCCAGTACCCCTGCCGTCGGCCCCAACCCTACCGCACGCACGAACAGCAACGCCCAGACTATCTCGGGCACGCTGCGCAGGAAAATCAGCACCCCGCGCACAGGCAGGCGTACCACCCGTGACCCTAACCCGGCCCGTCCGCCCCTGGATGCAGCGCGCAACGACAACGCCCGGCTGGCCAGCAAGCCAGCCGGGATTGCCAGCAGCAATGCCAGCGCCATGCCGGCAGTCGCCACGGCCAGGGTCTGCAACGTGGCGTCGTACAGCAACGCAAGGAAATCGGCATCGTGGGCCGGTGGCCAGAACGCGCGGGTGAACTGGGCGATCTGCTGCCGGTTCTCTGCCTGCAGCAGTACACCGGGGTTCAGCTCGCTCAACTGGATACCCGGCCACAAGACTGCCACAGCCAGCACGGCCAGCAGCAACCGCGGCAATAAGGCCGGGTCGCGGGTGCTGGCAGTCAGCATCGCGGAATCTGCACGGTCAGGGGTGCCCCAGGGGTTGGCGGCGAAGCCAGGTGTTCGTTGGCGTACAACGCATCCAGCATCTGCCTGGTGACCGCAGTGGCCGGGCAGTCGAACGCCACCTGCCCCTCGCGAATACCGACCACCCGAGGGAAATGCGCCAGCGCCAGCTCCACCGCATGCAGGCTGGCCACCAGGGTAACGCCATGGCGCTGGGCATGGCGGTTGAGCAAAGCCAGGCTGTGGTCGGCCAGCACCGGGTCCATGGCCGACACGGGTTCGTCGGTGAGCAGTACCTGCGGCCGTTGATACAACGCGCGCGCGATGCCGACCCGTTGCAACTGCCCGCCGGACAGTTGCCCGCATTGCACGAACAGCTTGTCGGCCAGGCCCAGTTCAGCCAGAACCTGCCGAGCGCCTGCGACATCGCTGGGGTACAGCAGGTTGAACAAGCCGCGCAGCAGCCCCCACTGCCCCAGGCGCCCTGCCAGCACTGCCGTGACCACCCGTTGGCGCGGCGGCAAGGGTGGCGCCTGGTGTACCAGGCCGACCCGCGCACGTAAGCGTTGACGCGCCCGCACCGACAACGCCCAGGGCTGCTCGCCGAGCAGTTCCAGGCGCCCGCTGCCAGGCCGCACGGCCGTGGCCATCAGGTGCAGCAAGCTGGACTTGCCCGCGCCCGAAGGCCCGATGATGGCCACGCGCTCGCCCTGGTCGATCTGCAGGCTGACGGCATCGAGAGCGCGCACCTGACCGTGGCGCAGGCCGGCGCCATGCAGCTGGATGGCCGCGTTCGAGGCTGTCACTTGAGCAGGCCGGCCTCACGCGCCGCTTGCTCGGTGCCCACATAGTTCTCGGCCTTGGTCTCGATGAAGCGGCTGGCGGCCTGCAGGTCGAGAATCGCCTTGTCCGCCGGGTTGGCCGGGTCGAGGGCGAGGAAGGCCTGTTTGATCTTCTCTTTCAGCGCCGGGTCCATGTTGCCGCGCACGGTCCAGTTGTAGTCGAAATAGGTCGGTGTGGTGGCGAACACCTTCACCTTGCTGGTATCGACCTTGCCGGCGTCCACCAGCTTCTGCCAGACGCTGGCATTGAGCACACCTGCGTCGACCTTGCCCGCCTGCACCCACGCCACGGTGGCGTCATGGGCACCGGAATAGGCCACACGGCTGAAGTAGTCCTCAGGCTTGATGTTGTCTTGCTTGAGCATGAAATAGCGCGGCATCAGGCTCCCCGACGTGGACGAGATGGAGCCGAAGGCAAACGACTTGCCCTTCAGGTCGGCCAGGCTTTTCACGTTGGGGTCGGCGGTGATGAACTTGGAGGTGAACTGCGCATCCTGCTCACGCTGCACCAACGGCGTGACGGTCGGGTCCTTCAGGTGAACCTGGACGAAGGTGAACCCACCCAGCCAGGCCAGGTCGAGGCGGTCGGAAGCCAGCGACTCGACCACAGCCGGGTAATCGGCCACCGGCACGAACTTCACTTCCATGCCCAACTGCTTGGCCAGGTACTCGCCCAACGGCTTGAACTTGCGCTGCAGTTCGGTGGGTGCTTCATCTGGGATGGCGCTGACCCGCAAGGTTTCAGCGGCCTGCACGACAACGGCACAGCAGGACAGCACAAGGCCAGCGGCGAGCGCCAGGGGGCGTTTGAGCATGGGGGGTTCTCCGGTTCAATGGCGGGGAAAAGCGGCTGCAAGTCGCAAGTCGCAAGCTGCAAGCTGCAAGCTGCAAGCTGCAAGCTGCAAGCAA
>NZ_AEWE02000128.1:10682-62753 GCF_000190455.2 Pseudomonas sp. TJI-51 | reverse complement strand
TTGCCGGCGATAGGGCCAGACCTGCAAAATGAGTTCGATTACCGAACACCAACCAAACTTGGCGTGTCCGCTATCCGCCCACCCAATCCCAACGCTGCATTGCCCAACCCCCGCCTTTTTGCTTAAGTGTGCTCATCCACCGGCTGTCGCCTGCCCCCGCTACCTGCAACCGGCCCGATAGAATGACCGTGACGACCGCAACCACCGCCGAGAAGGCCGTAGGAAGCGGCGACCAGAACAATAACGATGCCGAGTGCCTTGCCTATGGAAAACCGCCTGCTGAGCGAGCGCAGTAGCGTGTTTCACCACGCCGACCCGTATGCTGTGTCCGATTAGTCGGTCGCCACCCGGGGCGTGAACCGGGTGCCATATGGTGCGGCCAAGGGTGGGGTCAATGCGCTGACTGCTTGCCTGGCCTTCGAAACCGCTGGCCGTGGCATCCGCGTCAACGCCACCGCGCCGGGTGGCACCGAAGCGCCGCCGCGGCGGGTGCCGCGCAACACCGCCGAGCAAACCGAGCAGGAGAGGCGCTGGTACCAGCAAATTGTCGACCAGACCCTCGACAGCAGCCTGATGCACCGCTACGGCAGCATCGACGAACAGGTCGGGGCAATTCTGTTCCTGGCCAGCGATGAAGCGTCATACATCACCGGCGTGACCCTGCCGGTAGGGGGCGGCGACCTTGGCTGAACCGCCCGGTCTTGCGGCGTTGCATCTGGCAACAAGGCGGGGAATTGCCTAGCGACCCTGGTTGAGGGTAGTTTCCCGTCACCACCTGCCAGGAATGCTCCCTTGGACTCGATTACCCAAGCTGTACTCGGCGCCGCCCTGCAGGGTGCCGTGCTGGGCCGCCTGCAAGGGCGCCGCGCGCTGTTGTATGGCGCGGCGCTGGGCACGCTGCCAGACCTCGACGTGATCATCCGCTACGCCGACCCGGTGTCGCAGATGACTTACCACCGCGGCTTCTCCCACTCGCTGTTCGTGCTCACCGGGCTGGCCTTGCTGCTGGCCTGGCTGGTCAACAAGTGCTGGCCCGACAAAGGCTATACCTTGAACAGGCTGTTCCTGGCGTTCTGGCTGGTGCTGATCACCCACCCATTGCTCGATGCCTTCACGGTCTATGGCACCCAGTTGTTCTGGCCTCTGCCAGTCACACCGCAAAGCTGGGCTGCGGTATTCATCATTGACCCGGTGTATACCCTGCCCCTGGTGGCCGCCGTTATCTACGCGGCCGTGCGCGGAGTGACTGCCAGGGCCACGCGGCTGCTGACCCTGGCACTGGTGTTCAGCACGGCGTACCTCGGCTTCGGCCTTGCCGGGCGCATGGCCGCCGAGCAGCGCTTCCAGGCCGCACTGGACCAGCAAGGTGTCGTCACCACTGAACTGCGGGCCGTGCCCATTGCCTTCAACAGCCTGGTCTGGCGAGTGTTGGCGAAAACGCCCGGGGGTGACTATTACGAGGGCATCAGCAGCGCCTTCGACCGGCAGGCGCCAGAAATGCAGCGCTTGCCGCGCAACACGCAGTTGGCGCAGGTGTTGGCCACCGATGAGCTGTATCAGCGTTTGCGCTGGTTCACCGATGACTGGTTGCGTTACGACCAGGTCGGCGACGTGCTGGTGGTAACGGACTTGCGCATGGGTATCCCGGGCAACTACAGCTTCCGTTTCCGCATGGCGCACCGGGACAGCCAGGGGCAGTGGGTGGTCGATGTGCCAACGGCTTTCCAAACCGGGCCCGGGTCGATGTTCAACAGGCGCGACCTGGTGCTGATCTGGCGGCGTGTCTTGGAGCAGCAACCACCGCTGCCGTTGGCCCTGTGGACCGAGCGCTACCTGGGCCTCAGCCCTGCCGAACGCGAGCGCTGAGGGTTGCGCTCGGCGGGGCTGGACCTGGTCAAATGGACCGCCATGGCGACCATGGTCGCCGATCACCTGCGCTTCATATGGCCCACAGCCGATGGCCTGTTCGTGGTGGGCAGGCTGGCGTTCCCATTGTTTTGCCTGGCCATTGCAGTGAATGTGCAGCGGGCCAGGGCAGGGGCTTTGAATACCATTGGCAATGTGCGCTACCTGGGGCTGATGCTGCTGTTCGCGGCGCTGTCGGAACCTGCATATCGCTGGCTGGACGGCGGCTCGCAGACATTGAACGTGATGCCGACGCTGGTATTGGGGTTGCTGGTGGCCTGGGGTGTGCATTACCCGTTGCTGTCGCTGCGTTTGCTGGGTTTGGCGGCCGGGCTGGCAGGTTTTTTGTTCAGTGGGCAGTTGATGTATGGGGTGCCCGGGGTATTGCTGCCAGGCGCCTGCCTGATGGCGCGCCGGCAGGGCGGCGCGGCCTGGGTGTTGCCTTGCCTGCTGGCCATGGGCGGCAACCTGACCAACAGCTGGTTGCAGGCGCATTTGCTGGCACCGATCACCCTGCTCACACTGCTGAGCGCGGCCTCGGCGCTTGCGCTTGGCTTAGCGCTGTTGCGCCATGATGATTGGCGGGTGCCGGCAGTGGGGCGCTGGGGCTATCTGTTTTATCCAGTGCATCTGCTGGTAATAAAGGTGCTGTCCTGAGCCTGTGATCGGAGGGCGGGCCTACCCAAGCCCCTTCAGCCGATCAGCGTCAGGGCCTGTTGCAGGGTCAACGGCTGTTTCATACGCTGCGACAGCGCCGCCATGGCGTCGGAATACCCCCTGGCAATCACTGCCTCGACTTGCTCGTTCACACACTGCAGGGCAATGAAGTCACCTGTTTCCGGCTCGCCGACGAACTCGATGCGGTTCCAGTCCTGTGCGTGCCCCAGCACCTCGATGGTAACCCCGTGCTGGTAGGTCCAGAAGAACGGCACGTCGGCGTAGCGGCGTTGCTCGCCGAGCATGTTGGCCGCTGCGATCACCCCCTGTTGCTGCGCCAGGCGCCAGTGCTCGATGCGCACCGGGCGCCCGGCAAGCGGGAATGTGGCGATGTCCCCTGCCGCCCACAGGCCGGGGGCAGCACGCATGTCGGCGTCGACCCTCACCGATTTGTCTTCCCCAAGGGGCACCCCGTGCAGAAACGCCGTCGCGGGGCTGACGCCGGTTCCCAGCACGACCAAGGCTGTTTGCAGGCGCTCGCCGTTGGCCAGTACCACGGCCTCGACCTGCCCCTGGCCTTCGATCAGCTTGACCTCGGTGGGGCCGTGAAAAGTCACCCCTTGAGCCTCATGCAGGGTGCGCAGGCAACGGCCAATACGTTCACCCAGCTGTCGAGCCAGGGGGATCTCGTGGCGGGCTACCACATGCACCCGCGCGCCGTACGCCTGCAGGGCCGAAGCGGCCTCCAGGCCGATGAAGCCGTCGCCCACAATGACCACCGGCTGGCCGGGCTCGGCCGCATCAAGCACGCGCTCAGCATCGTCGCGGGAACGCAGGGTGAACACCCCAGGCAGATCGATACCGGCCAGTTGCGGGCGCACGGGCTTACCGCCGGTGGCAAGCAGGCAAGCGTCATACGCGATCGACTGGCCGTCAGCCAAAGTGATTTGGCGGTGCTGGCTGTCAACGCTGCGCACCTTGCCATGCTTGCGCTCCAGTTGGCCTTGGCGCAAGGCATCGGCGTCGAGCAAGGCGGGTACTTCGTCGGGGGGCATCTGCCCGGCGATCACGAATTTGCTCAGCGAGGTCCGGTCATAGGCGGGCTGACGCTCCTGGTCTATCCACACCAGCCGGCCGGCAAAACCTTGCCTGAGCAGGGCGGCCACCGCAGCGCTGCCCGCGGCCCCGGCACCCACCACCACAAAGCAGCGGGCATCGCTGTGCCTGGGCGGCTCGACGGCAGCCAGGGGCTGGTCATCTACCCACACCTGATCGCCCTTGAGCCACACCTGGTAGCGGCGCAGGTCGGCAAGTGCCGGCGGTTCGCAGACTGCGCCGTCGTCGACGGCAAACGCGGCTTTGTGCCACGGGCAGACCAGTAGCCCGGCGCACACCACACCCTCGTCGAGCGGCGCGCCGGCGTGCGGGCAATTGGCCTGGTAGGCGTGTACCTGCTGGCCTTGGCGGACGAGGATGATCTCTTCGCTGCCGGCCTGAACGCGCAACGGGCGGTGCTCGTCGAGTTGTGCCAGGCAAGCCACGGCGTACTGGGTCATGGGGGTTCTCCAAAGGGGGCCTTTGGAACCATTTGACGCCTGAGGTGGGAAGGGGGTGCGTTGGGCTGACGACCGGTGTTCCGGTGGTAACGGGCCAGGCCCGCTGCCACTAGAACACCCCCGTTGCATCACTATGCTGGCGTGGTCTGGCAGCGGGCTGGCTCGCCGCTGGACTCAATTGGCCCGGGCAGCACTCAGTGCACCGGCCCTGGTCACGCGCAGCGCCACCAGGCTACCGAGCACGATCAGTGCCGCCAACGAATACAGGGCGGCATCGGTGGACCCAGTCTGGTCTTTGATGAACCCCACCAGGTACGGGCTGAGGAAGCCGGCCATCTGGCCGACCGAGTTGATGATCGCCAGGCCGGCCACGGCGGCACTGGCGCTGAGCAGCGCCGTGGGCATCGGCCAGAACATCGGCAGACCGGTGAGCGCGCCCATGGTGGCGATGGACAGGCCAAGGATGGCAATGGCCGGGTTGGCGGCGAAGTTGACTGCGATCAGCAAGCCCATGGCGCCCATGAGCATCGGCACCACCAGATGCCAGCGGCGTTCGTTGCGCAAGTCGGCCGAGCGGCCGCACAGAATCATGAAGACCCCGGCCAGCAGATACGGAATGGCGCTCAGCCAGCCGATCAGCAGCGGGTTGTCGAAGCCCATGCCCTTGATGATCGACGGCAACCAGAAGTTGATGGCGTAGACACCGCTCTGGATACAGAAATAAACGAAACCAAAGGTCCAGATCAGCGGGTTGGTCAGTACCGCCAGTACACTGTCGCCGGTAGTGGCGGGCTTGCTGGCAGCGTCGGCCGCCAGGTCTGCGGCGATCAGCTGGCGTTCGCCCGCGCTCAACCAGGCAGCCTTCTGGTAACCGTCACTGAGCAGGAACACTGCCAGTATGCCTAGAGCCACGGTGGGCAGGCCCTGGATCAGGAACATCCATTGCCAGCCGGCCAGGCCATGCTGGCCGGCGGCGAAATGTTCGAGGATCCAGCCGGAGAACGGCCCGCCCAGCAGACCCGAAACCGGGATAGCCGACATGAACAAGGCCATGATGCGCCCGCGTCTGGCTGCCGGGAACCAGCGCGAAAGGTACAACACCACGCCCGGGAAGAAGCCGGCTTCGGCCGCCCCGGTGAGCAGGCGCAAGGTATAGAACTCGGTCGGGGTGGTGACGAACAGCAGGCAAGTGGACAAACTGCCCCAGGCGATCATCATCAGCGCGATCCAGCGCCGAGGGCCGAAGCGGTTGAGCGCCAGGTTGCTGGGCAGGCCGCACAATACATAGCCGATGAAGAAGATGCCGGCGCCAAGGCCGTACACGGTTTCGCTGAACTTCAGCGCGTCGAGCATCTGCAGCTTGGCAAAGCCGACGTTGACGCGGTCCAGGTAATTGAACAGGTAGCAGATGAAAATGAACGGAATCAGCCGCAGGGTGACGCGCCGGTACAGCGCGTTGCGGGTGGTGTCCGTGCCTTGGTCAGGGGCTGGGCTGTGTGCCATGATCGGATTCTCTGTTGTTATGGTTATCGCCGCGTCGCCTGTGCCGGCGCTCGCCCTGACGAGTCTCGGGGACTGCGGCGTGCCTGTCTTTGTGCTTTTGCACAGTGCTGGGCGCGGGCTGCTGTGCCCGAGCCCAAAAGCCTAACACCCTAAGGACCGTGCAATGTTCGAACTCGACCATGACCTGGCACAGGATATCGTTGACCGGGCGATGGCCATTCTGCCGTGCAACGTCAATGTCATGGACAGCCAGGGGTTGATCCTGGGCAGCGGCGAGCCGGAGCGCATCAACACCCGCCATGAAGGCGCCCAGTTGGTACTTGCCAACGGCCGGATCGTCGAATTGGACACTGACGCGGCCAAATGCCTGAAAGGCGTGCAGCCTGGGGTCAACCTGCCGTTGATGCTCGACGGCAGGTTGATGGGCGTGCTGGGCCTGACCGGCGACCCGCAGCACGTGCGAACCTACGGTGAACTGGTGCGCATGACCGCCGAAATGCTGCTGGCCCAGCGCCATTTGCAGGCCGACCAGCAGTGGCGGCGGCAGCGCTGTGACGACCTGCTGGCGTTGCTGCTTGGCGGCAGCGGTGATTCCACGCGGTTGCTCGACGAAGCCCGGCAACTGGGCCTGAAGCCACAGCTGCCGCGTGTGCCGTGCTTGTTCGAACTGGCCTCGGGGCCGGCCGCCGAGGCACTGGCAGCGTGGTTGATCAGCCGTTACCCCGACAGCTGGTGCGTCAGCCCGGCGCGGCAGTCGTTGCTGTGGTGCCGCCCGGCGGGTGTCGCACTGGATGAGCCGCGCCTGCTGGAACGCCTGCAACGGCATGGCTGGGAAGTGGAACGGCTAGCCCTGGGCAGCGCCGCGCAGAGCCTGGAGCAGTTGCGCCGGGGTTACCGTCGGGTGCGTGACTTGCTGGCTTATGGCCGTGAGGTATTGCCTGGCGAACGCCTACTCAGCCTGCAGCGCTACCGGCTGCCGGCGCTGCTGTGGCGCCACCGCAATGATGACGCACTGGATGAACTGCTGGAACCGTTGCAGCGCATACGCGTCAAGGACAGCAGCGGCCAGCTGCTGACTACGCTGCGGGCATGGTGTGCCCATGACGGCCAGAGCCAGGCCTGTGCCGATGCCTTGGGCATCCACCGCAACAGCCTGCGCTACCGGCTGGAGCGCATTGCCGAGTTGGGCGAGGTCGACCCGCTGCGGATGGAAGGCATGCTGAGCTTGTACCTGGGGTTGCAGCTGTTGCCTGCAAACTGAAGCATTTCTCTGTTGCGGCCCTATCGCCGGCACAGGCCAAAGGCATCCGCCCAAACAACCCACCCAGGGTTTTGTGCATTTGACCGAGGCCGCCTGGGCGTACAGCTGTCAGCATGCCGCCATCAGGACAGGAGAATCCCCATGAAGATCGTCATTGCCCCCGACTCGTTCAAGGACAGCCTCGATGCTGCCGGGGTTGCGCGCGCCATCGCCGCCGGCTTGCGTGAGGGTTGCCCGGATGTGCAGGTGGTCGAATGCCCGATGGCCGATGGTGGCGAAGGCACCATGGACGCGATCCTTGCCGCCAGGGACGGCGAGCTGCGCCGCCAGACCGTGCGCGGGCCGCTGGGGCAGAGCGTGGAAGCCGGCTGGGGCTGGTTGCCGCACAGCCGCACGGCAATCATCGAAATGGCCCAGGCCAGTGGCCTGCAGCTGGTCCCAACCGGGCAGCGCGATGCCTGCCGCAGCAGCACCTGGGGTACCGGCGAGCTGATTGCCGCCGCGTTGGCTGCCGGCGCACAGCGCGTGGTGCTGGCCATTGGCGGCAGTGCCACCAATGACGCCGGTAGCGGCATGTTGCGTGCGTTGGGCCTGCGCCTGCTGGATGCCCAGGGGCAGGCGCTGGAGGAAGGGGGGCTGGCTTTGGCGCAGTTGGCGCATATCGATGCCAGCGATCTCGACCCACGCCTGGCTGAGGTACAGTTCGAGGTAGCGGCCGACGTCGACAACCCGCTGTGCGGGGCCAATGGTGCATCGGCGATCTTCGGCCCGCAGAAGGGCGCCAACCCGCAGCAGGTGCAGGCGCTGGACCAGGCGCTGGGGCATTTTGCCGACCACTGTGCGCAGTTGCTGGGTAAGGATGTGCGTGACTACCCAGGTTGTGGCGCCGCCGGTGGCATGGGTTTCGCCGCGCGGGCATTCATGGGCGCGCAGTTCCGCCCCGGGGTAGAGGTGGTGGCGGAACTGGCCGGGCTCGATGCCCTGGTGCAAGGTGCTGATCTGGTGGTGACGGGCGAGGGGCGCTTCGATGCACAGACCTTGCGCGGCAAGACGCCAATGGGCGTGGCCCGGGTCGCCAAGCGCCACGGGGTACCGGTGGTGGTACTGGCCGGGACCTTGGGTGAGGGCTACCAGCAGTTGTATGCGCACGGCGTGGATGCGGCCTTTGCCCTGAGCAGTGGGCCAATGAGCCTGGAGCAGGCGTGTGCCGATGCTGCTGAGCTGCTGCAGGCGCGGGCCTGTGACATCGCCCGCCTGTGGCGCTGCGCAGCCGTCAGGGAATGAGCACCTGCTCATGGCCGGCCGGTAGGGCGGCCAGTTCGCCGAAGCGTTGTGCCGCATCGATGTAGCGCAGCGCCGACTTGGCGTCTTTCCAGCCCACATAGCTCATCAACGCTTTCAACTCCCAACCATTGGCGGTGGCCCAGGTGGCGAAACCGCGCCGCAGCGAGTGGCCGGTGTACAAGGCTGCCGGAACCCCGGCGCGTGCCAGCATGCGCCTTAGCAGCCCCACCAGGCTGTTGCTGTTGAGCGCGCTGTCGCCCAGGTTGCCCCAACGGTCGAGCTTGCGAAACACCGGCCCGTGGGCAATGCCGGCAACCTCCAGCCATTGCAGGTAGGCCGTGACCGGGCACAGGGCCTTGAGCGCGGGGGTGCGGTGCTGCACCCCCAGCGCTTCGCGGTCACCCTTGCTGCGTGGCAGGAACAGGGTGATGCCGACACCCGCTTCGGCCTGGACATGCTCCACGCGCAGGCGCGCCAGCTCATCGCCACGAAAACCCCGCCAAAAGCCCAGCAACAGCAGCGCGCTATCCCGCCGTGCGCGGCGCAAGGCGGCCAAGTCGTGATTCTCACGGGCCTGGCGGGCTTCCTCTTCAAAACAGGCGACCGCCGTTTGCAGGTGCTGCAGCAGCAGCGGGGCAGCCTGCTTGGGCGGGGCCGGGTGCAAGCTACGAATGCCGCGCAGCACCTGGCGCACCAGGGGGGCCTTGGTGGGGTCGGGGAAGCCCTGGGCAACGTGCCATTGACTAAGCGCGGCCAGCCGTTGGCGCAGCGTGCTGACGGCATGCTGGTCGGCATGCTCGGCCAGGTAGCGGGCGATGCTCTCGGCGGTGGCCGGCAGAAAGCCGCCCCAGTGGCTTTCGAAGTGTTCGATGGCAGCCTGATAGCTACGCCGAGTGTTGTCGCGGGTGGCGGCGCGCAGGTAGCGTTCGATATCGGTCATGGTGCAAGCGGCGGTGGAGGACGGCTACACGATAAACCTAAATCACCCGGCTGTCCTGGGTGTGATCCGGCGCGCTGTACAGCAGCGGCACGCTACGGTATACCTGAGCGCGACCAAGGGGAGCCCGGCAACGGGCTGAGAAACCGCTGAGCATCGCAGCGCGGTGACCCTTCGAACCTGATCCGGATCATGCCGGCGAAGGGATGGGCTCGATACATGTCGTTACCTGCCTTTTTGCCGGCCTCACATGCGAGGCTCGTCCATGCCCAGTGCCAAGGTCTCGCTGCCATCCCCCCACAAGGACAGCACCATGACCGAACGCTTCAGCCAGACCCTGCGCCGCCATAGCGACCCGACCTGGTCGGCCGCCGTTGGACACCGTTTCGTGACCCAACTGTGCGACGGCAGCCTGCCGGCGCCGGTCATGATCGACTACCTGGTGCAGGACCACCGCTTTCTCGACAGCTTCCTGACCTTGCTCGGTGCCGCCATCGCCACTGCCGATACCTTCGAGGCCCGGCTGCGCTTCGGCCGCTTTGCCGGCATGATCTGCAGCGAGGAGAACACCTATTTCCTGCGCGCGTTCGAGGCGCTGGATGTCAGCCCGGCGCAACGGCGCGACCCCGCCGATACCGCACCCACCGCCGGTTTCAAGGCGATCATGCGCGAAGCGGCCGCCACCCGCTCCTACGCGGGGGCGCTGGCGGTGCTCAACGTTGCCGAGGGCCTGTATCTGGACTGGGCGCTTAAAGCGCCAAAGCCCTTGCCGGAGAACTTTGTCCATGCCGAATGGATCACGCTGCATGACAATCCGGCCTTCCAGGACTTCGTTGCCTTCCTGCAGGCCGAACTGGACCGGGTAGGCCCGCAGGCGGCGGCGCTGGCCAGTGACTTCTACCAACGCACCGTGGCACTGGAGCTGGCCTTCTTCGATGCCATCTACCCGGAGGGCCAGTGAGCATGGATATTTTCGAGCGCCTGAAAGCCGCCGCCAACCGCCCCTGGGCCCGCTATGTCACGCACGACTTCGTGCAGCAGATGGGCGAGGGCACGTTGAGCGAGCAAGCGTTTCGTACCTACCTGGTGCAGGACTACCTGTTCCTGGTCCAGTTTGCCCGGGCCTGGGCGCTGGCTGCCTACAAAAGCCGACGCCCGGCGGACATTCGTGCCGCACAGACCACGCTGGCGGCCATTCTCGATGAAACCGAGCTGCACCTGCGGCTGTGCGCGCGCTGGGGGTTGAGCCAGGCCGACATTGAAGCGGCGCCAGAGCATCAGGCCACCGTGGCCTACACCCGTTACGTGCTGGACTGCGGCGCTGCCGGGGACCTGCTGGAGCTGCAGGTGGCACTGGCCCCCTGCGTGGTCGGCTATGCCGAAATCGGCCGCGCCCTGGCCGAGCAGATTGGCGACTTGAGCGGCCACCCATACCGCGAGTGGATTGGCGAGTACGCGGGTACAGCCTACCAGGGGGTGGCTGCGGCAGCTCGCCGGCACCTCGACGAGCTGGCAGCACGCAGCATGACCGAGCAGCGTTTTGCCGAACTGGCAGCCATTTTCGCCCAGGCCTCCAGCCTGGAAGCGGATTTCTGGCAGATGGGGCTGGACGGGGCGGCATAACGTTGCGTGCGGTGTCGGGCTGAGTGGTTACTACTCAGCCCGGAACCGCTTTGGTGCATGAATGCCTCAAAAGAAGTCGTGCCGCACACTTTCACCGGGGTAAAGCCCGGCTTTACTGGTCACTGTGCACATGCACCAATGGGCTGCATGCCCGGTTTTTTTCGCTGTTTGACGGCCGCAAAAAGCGGCCCGCATCTTGCTCCAGCTGCTCCCAACTACAACCTGGAGCCCCGTGCAATGAGCTCACCCAGCGAATTTCCACTCAGCGAAGCGCCGCCATCAGCCCGCAAGGGCCTGCTGCCGATCACCATGGTCCTGTTCAGTTTCACCTTCTTCACCGGCACCATGTTTGCCGGCGGCAAACTGGGCATGGCGTTCAGTTTCGCCGACATGCTATGGGTCGCCACCCTCGGTAACAGCTTGCTTGCGCTGTATGCCGCCGCGTTGGCCTTCATTGCCTCGCGTAGCGGCCTGAACACGGTGTTGATGGGGCGTTTCTGTTTCGGGGAGGCAGGCAGCCGGCTGTCCGACTTCCTGCTGGGCTTCGCCGAACTGGGCTGGTACGCCTGGGGCACCGCCACGGTGGCGATCGTGTTGGTCAAGCTGCTTGGCCTGGCAGAGGGTTTCAGCCTGCCGGTGATGGTGCTGTTCGGCCTGGGCTTCAGCATCACCGCCATCCTCGGTTTCAAGGGGCTGGATGTGCTGGCCCGGGTTTCGGTGCCACTGATGTTCGTGCTGCTGTTGGTGTCGATGTACATCGCCACCCGCGATGCCGGCGGGTTCGCCGGCCTGGCGGCGGTGGTACCGCATGAGACCATGACGTTTTCGGCGGCAGTGACCATGGTGTTCGGCACCTTTGCCAGCGGCGCTACCCAGGCGACCAACTGGACACGCCTGTCGCGCAGCGGGCGGGTAGCGGTGAGCGCCAGTGTGGTCGCGTTCCTGCTGGGCAACGGCCTGATGGTGGTGGCAGGCGCCTGGTGCGCCATGGTCTACCAGCAGGCCGATATCGTCGAAGTGATGATGCTGCAGGGCTTGTCCTTTGCCGCAGTGGTCATGCTGTGCCTGAACCTGTGGACCATCCAGGGGCCGACCATCTACAACGTTTCGGCTGCCGCGTGCCACCTGCTGCGCAGCGAACGGCGGCGCACGGCGACCCTGTTGGCGGCCGCTGTGGGTATCGTGCTGGCCATGGGTGGCATGTACGAGATGCTGATCCCGTTCCTGGTGCTGCTGGGTTCGATCATTCCGCCGGTGGGTGGGGTGATCATGGCCGATTTCTGGTATCGCCACCGTGGTAAATACCCGGCGCTGGGCACTGCAACGCTGCCCCGCTACAACCTGGTCGGGCTGTTGGCCTACGCCGTTGGCGCCGTGCTGGCCTACGCGTCGCCGTGGGTGGCACCGCTGGTGGGTATCGGCGCCTCGGCGCTGTGCTACATCGTCGTGCTCGAGCTGGGCGGGCGCCGCTCAGCGGCCCAGGCGGGCGTCGAACCGTGAGCCTGGCGCTGGAAGAAATCCTGCAGCTGCCCGGCCTGCACGAGATGAGCGTGCGCGCCGGGGCGCGCAACCTGCAACGGCGGGTACGCTGGCCTTATGTGGCAGAAAACGAAGGTATCGCCGAATGGGTGATGGGCGGCGAGCTGGTGTTCGTCACCGGCATCAACCACCCACGGGGTGAGGCCAACCTGCTTGCGCTGGTCGAAGACGGCGACGCCGTCGGCATTGCCGGGCTGGTAATCCTCACCGGCGGCAGTTTCATCCAGCACATTGCGCCTGCAGTGATTGCCCGTGCCGAGCAGCTGGGTTTGCCACTGATCGAACAGCCTTACGCCCTGAAAATGGTGGTGGTCACCCACTTGATCGGTACTGCGCTGGTGCAGATGACCCAGGTTCGCCGCTCGCGCAACGACATCCTCGGCCAACTGCTCAGTGGCGATTACCCAAGCCTGGCGATTGCCCGGCAGCGCGCTGCGCACCTGCAATTGGCGCTGGATGAGCCGCGCCGGCTTCTGGCCTTGCGCCTGGCCGGGGTCGATGAGCTGTTCCAGCGGTTGGGGCTGACGCTCGGCGAGCGGCGCTGGCAGCACACCCGCCAGGCCCTGGAGGACCAACTGCAAGCCTGGTGCCGGCAGCAGCCGGGCAGCGTCACGGCGCACCTGCCCGGTGACCTGTTCGTGGTGTTGCTGGCCGACACCCAAGACCTGCCGGAACGATTGGCCGGGTTGTACCGGCAATTGCAAGGGGTGGCCGGCGAGTTGAGCCTGTACATGGGGCTTTCCAGCCTTGCCGAAGACTGTGCACACTACCGCCAGGCCTTGAATGAAGCGCGCCAGGCACTGGATGTGGCCCGGCACCTGCGCCCGGCCAGTGGTTACTGCAATTTCAGTGAGCTAGGCGTGCTGCGCTTGCTACAGGGCATCGTCGACCGCTCGCTGATCGACGATTTCGTCAGCCGTACCCTTGGCCCGCTGCTGGTACCAGGGCGTAAGCAAGCCACTGCATTGGTCCACACCCTCGACGCCTTGCTCATGGAAAATGGCAACAGCCTCAAAGCCGCCCAGCGCCTGGGCCTGCACCGTAACACTGTCAATCAGCGCATACAGCGCATCGAACAACTGAGCGGGCAGTCGATCGACGACCCGCTTTTTCGCATGAATGCTTCGGTCGCCATGTTGGTATGGCGCATGAGCGAAGCCCACGGCAAGGAGTAACCGCATGAACATCATCAACGCCCGGCTGCGCGGCAAACCCGGCTTGTTCCGCATTGAACTTGCTGGCGAGCGCATCAGCGCAATCGTGCCGCAGGCAAACGTGGTGGCGCAGGCGCCCGGCGACCTGGACGCTGCACAGAACCTGGTGGTAGCGCCCTTTGTCGAGCCGCACATCCACCTTGACGCCACGCTGACGGCCGGTGAGCCGAGGTGGAACATGAGCGGTACGCTGTTCGAGGGCATCGAGTGCTGGGCCGAGCGCAAGCAGTTCACCACCCACGATGACATCAAGGCCCGCGCGAAGAAAACCATTGGCATGCTGGTGGACCACGGTATCCAGCATGTGCGCACGCATGTCGATGTCACCGACCCGACGCTTACCGCGCTCAAGGCCATGGTCGAGGTACGCGACGAAGTCCGCGGGCTGGTCGACCTGCAAATCGTCGCGTTTCCGCAGGAAGGCATCGAGTCGTATGCCAACGGCAGGGCATTGATGACCGAAGCGGTGGCCATTGGTGCCGACGTGGTGGGGGGCATTCCGCATTTCGAGAACACCCGCGACCAGGGCGTGTCGTCGATAAAATTCCTGATGGACCTGGCCGAGCGCAGCGGCTGCCTGGTAGACGTGCACTGCGACGAAACCGACGACCCGCAGTCACGTTTTCTTGAAGTTCTGGCCGAGGAAGCCCGGGTGCGTGGCATGGGCGCCCGGGTCACCGCCAGCCATACCGTGGCGATGGGTTCGTATGACAACGCTTACTGCTACAAGCTGTTCCGCCTGTTGAAGCTGTCGGGCATCAACTTCGTGTCCTGCCCAACCGAAAGCATCCACTTGCAAGGGCGGTTCGACAACTACCCCAAGCGCCGTGGGGTTACCCGGGTAGCCGAAATCGACCGCGCCGGCATGAACGTGTGCTTTGGCCAGGACTCCATCGTGGACCCGTGGTACCCGCTGGGCAACGGCAACATCCTGCGCATTCTCGAGGCCGGGCTGCACATCTGCCACATGCTCGGCTACGAAGACTTGCAGCGTTGCCTGGACCTGATCACGGACAACAGCGCCCGCACCCTGAACCTTGGGGAGCACTATGGCATCGAGGTGGGGCGCCCAGCCAACCTGTTGCTGCTGTCGGCACCCGATGACTACGAGATGGTGCGCAGCCAGGGGCATGCGCTGGTCTCGGTGCGCCATGGCAAGGTGCTGATGCAGCGCACGCCAGCCCAGGTGCAGCGCCTGCTCTGAGCGGTTGAGGTTGGGGCCCGGCGCTATGCCGGGCCCTGGCGTCAGCTGTCAACCGACCGCTTCGAGGAACTTGTCCAGGACAATGTTGCGGCCACACAGGACCACCGCAACCCGCTTGCCTTGGTACTGCCTGGCCAGTTTCTGCATGCCGGCGACGGCAACTGCCGCAGCGCCTTCGATGATCCACCGCTCGTGGCGGGCGATGTCGCGCATGGCTGCACGGATTTCGTCCTCGCTGACCAGCACCGTCCCGGTGACCAGTGCCTGGCACAGCGGGAAGCTGACAGCACCTGGCTCGATGCCACCGGCGGTGCCGTCGGAAAGGGTTTCGCGCGCCTCCACTTCGATGATCTCACCCGCCTGTAGCGAGCGCGCCAGTGCGGGATCATTTTCGGGCCAGCAACCAATGATCTCGGTGCCCGGCTTGAGCACGCGCAGGGCGGCGCCGATACCGGCAATCAGCCCGCCGCCGCCCACCGCGACGAATACCGCGTCCAGGTCGGGTGCCTGCTCGAACAACTCCATTGCGAGGGTGCCTTGGCCTGCGATGACCTGCAGGTCGTTGTACGGCGACACGAACGGCACACCCTGTAGCCGCGCTTGCCTGGCGGCCTCCAGTTCTGCACCCAACGGGTCGCTGGGCAGGCAGATGACTTCGGCGCCCAAGGCACGCATCGCTGCCAGCTTGTAGGCCGACGCTGAAGCGGCGCTGTACACCGTCACCGGCACCCCAGCCGCGTTGCCGGCCATTGCCAAGGCCTGTCCGTGGTTGCCCGAAGACGCGGCGATCACCCCGGCAGCCCGCTGTTCGGTTGGCAGCAGGCGGATCTTGTTGCTGGCGCCGCGAAACTTGAACGAACCGGTGTGCTGCAGGTGTTCGCATTTAAGCAGCACATCGCAACCGGTCTGCTCCGAGAGGCGGGCGCTGCGGGTCAGCGGCGTCACACTGACGGCAGGGCGCAGTGCCGCATGGGCATCCTTTATGGACCGAAAAAGCCCATCCAACTGGGTGGCATCGATAATGGGCGCAAGAGCGGGAGTGGCTGCCATGCTGTAAACCTGCATAGATATGGAATATACGTCTACCGTAGACGTTTATTCTATTCGACACAAGCAGGCGTGCACATGCGTCGCCGTGCTCATCCCGGCAAGCCAGCGATAGTGGGTTTAAAGGGCCTTGAGCTCTTTCAGGTACTTGTACACGGTCGCGCGCCCCATGCTCAGTACGTTGGCCACATAGTCCACGCCACTGCGGCCTTGAAACGCGCCCTCGGCATGCAGCGCCTGCACCAGGCTGCGCTTGTCCTTCATGCGCAACGTTTGCAGTGACAGGTTGCGCGCCTGCA
Source organism: Pseudomonas sp. TJI-51 (assembly GCF_000190455.2). Lineage (NCBI taxonomy): Bacteria > Pseudomonadati > Pseudomonadota > Gammaproteobacteria > Pseudomonadales > Pseudomonadaceae > Pseudomonas > Pseudomonas sp. TJI-51. Next base: position 46,724 of record NZ_AEWE02000128.1, on the reverse strand, counting down.
GCCAGCCATGCAGGAAGGTGTTGATGCGTTCCTGCCAGTCATTGCGGAACAACGCGTCCGGTTGCGGCACCATACGGCTCATCTGGAAAAACGCATCCAGCGCAACACGGGCCTGCTCCAGTACCGACACGTTCAGGTTGATGCACATCAGGTGCTCGGCTTCGCCCTGGGCATTGCGCAACACGGTGCTGATCGAACGGACCTTCTGGCCGTTCCAGTTGAGTTTCTCGTAAGGGCCAAGGTTCGTGCCCTGGAGCAAGTCGCCCAGTTCATGATCGATCGCCGAGTCGTCACCCAAGGCGCGTTGGGAGAAGTTGTTGGCGATGTGCACCACCGTCTGGCTGCGCAGGTCGTGGACGATGACTTCCGCGTGCGGGTACAGCAACAGGGCGATGCTGTCGGCAATTGCCTTGTAGTTATCCAGGGTCATTTGTTTCGGGTGCTTTTCGCAGGGGCAGGAACCGGACGTTCATGGTGGCGGCAAAGCGCCTGGGACACAAGGCGGGTGGTTGCAGAGTCTCGTACCGCTGCCAGCACTACCAAACGCACAAATTCACCCCTCACATGCGATAAGCCGTGATTATTCCATGTGAGAAAACCTTTACTGAGCAAGGCCATGATTGGCATAATCAGTACGTAATTACATGCTACATAACACAGTACGAAATCGTAGGAGCTCTCATGGCCCGGGGCGGCATAAACAAGGTGGTGGTGCAGCAGGCACGCCAGGCGCTGATAGCCCGGGGCGAAAACCCCAGCATCGATGCCATTCGTATCGAACTGGGCAATACCGGCTCGAAGACCACCATTCACCGCTACCTCAAGGAGCTGAACGGCCAGCAGCCGGTTGCCGCGGAAGGTGGCGTTGCATTGAGTGAGGTGCTGGCCCGCATGGTTGGGCAATTGGCGACCCAGTTGCAGGACGAGGCCGATCTGACCATCGAGCAGGCCGAAAGCACGTTTACCCAGCAGCGTGAACAGCTGGAGGCGCAGCTCGAAAGCGCCCAGCAAGCCCTGGCCGCAGCGCATCAGCAGCACCAGATCGATGCCGCAGCACTGGCCGCCGAGTCCGAGCGGCTGCTGTCCACGCAAAGCACGTTGCAGGCCGAACAGCTACGCAGTGCGAGCCTCAACCAGTCGCTGGGCGAACTGCAGCTGCGCCTGGCAGACAAGGACGAGCAGATCCAGTCACTGGAAGACAAGCACCGCCATGCCCGCGACGCCCTTGAGCATTACCGCAGCGCCAGCCGTGAGCAGCGCGAGCAGGAACAACGCCGGCACGAGGCGCAATTGCAGCAGTTGCAGGTGGAAGTGCGCCAATTGCAGCAGGGCATGATCGTCAAGCAGGACGAACTGACCCGCCTGCACCGCGATAACGAGCGCTTGCTCGGTGAGCACCGCCAAATGGCCAGCGAATGCCGGGCGCAGGGGGAATTGCTGGAGCAACGTGATGCGCAGATCCAGGGTTTGCGCACGATCCTGGCGCAGGCGCAGGGCGCCAGTGAGGAAATGCGCCGGCAACTGGAGATCCAGGCACAGAGCCTGGAACAGCGGCGCGAGCTGTGTACCGAGCAAGCACGGCAGCTGAAACACTTCGAGGAACAACTGCGCGAGCGTGACGAGGCGTTGGCGCAGTGCCGGGCGCGGGTGGCCGAAGCAGCAGGTTAATCAAACTTTTTCGTCGCAGCGCTTTCTTCCCTAAACACCTCAAGGAGATAGCGCCATGCCTGATAAACAATCACCGCACAAACAGGGGCCGCATTCGTCGGAGCAGGCGGACAAGCAGAGTGACCTGGGTTTCGACCCGGATTCGCCTGACCTCGACGATCCGCAGGTTGACCCGCAGGGCCCCGCCAAACCACCCAGGGATGTGGAGAAGAAATAGGGAATGCCCGCCAGCTGAGCGAAATGAGCTGGCGGGTTTACCGAGGGATTTGCCCGGGCTGTGAGGCCTGGCGGCGCAAATCCCCGGTTTGCCAGCGCTTAGCCCTCGGCCCGCCTGGCGGCGTCCACACCGGCCGCCGACAGCTTGATGGGATACTGGACGCTGATTTGTTGGTCACTGCTGACCACCACGCTGCCATCATGAATCAGGCCGTCGTCCTGCAGGGTCTTGAGCATGCCTGCAACGGCCTTCTCGCCACGATAGTTGTCCAGCACTTCCTTGCCCAGCCCCTGTGGGTGAGCATGCAGAAGACGGGTGAGTACTTCGCTTTTCAGTGCATCGTTACTCATGTCGAACCTCACGTTCACTTAGCGTGTTTGGCCTGTAGTGCCTTGGCGTGCTCCAGGTGCTGTTCCAGCTTGGGCAGGGTTTCGCTGGCGAAGGCCTTCAGCTCAGCCTTGTCGGAGGACGCAGCTTCTTTCTTGAACAGCTCGACCGCTTTCTCGTGCGCATCGACCTGGTTGTTGAGGTAAGACTTGTCGAACGACTCGTCACGCCATTCCAGGATCATCTTCTTGACCTTGTCGGTCATCGCCGCGTCGTCGGGTACCGAAATATCCAGTTTACGGGCGATGTCGCCGAGCTTCTGATTGGCCTGGGTATGGTCGGTGACCATTTGCTGGGCGAAAGTCTTGATCTCTGCGTTCTGGCTTTTTTCCTGGGCCAGGTTGCCGGTAACCACTTCGGCGATGCCGGACTCGACCGCTGCATCGACGAAATCATTGGAGCTGGCTGCCAGCGTGTGGGCCGATACCAGACCCAGCACCATCGATAACCCGACACGCTTGATGAAAAGACTGCTCATGCTTCACTCCTTAAACCTTGGCGCGACTTCAGTGTCGCGTACGGTTGAGGGGCGGGGCAGGGCAAAGGTTTAATCTTTTTCATCACCGGCAGCGAACCCGGTGGCGCTCAATCCACGGCCAGCACCTGTTGCTGAAGTTGCCAACGCACTGAACTCACGCCCTTTTCCAGGCTGACCCGGCTGACCAGGCGCTCCAACTGCGCCGGTGCTTGGGCGGTGCCCAACAGCTCTGCACGCACCTCAAGCCTGGCCGGGTTGTCCAGGTCGGCACTTTGCAGCGACTGCAGGCGTAGCTGCGGCTCGGCCAGGCTGTGCAGCATCAGGCTGCGCACCTGGATCTCGTCCTCGGCGCGGCAGACGATGCGCACTTCGAAATGCTGTTCGTGCTCGCTGGCGGGCACCACGCCCTGGCGGTCAAGGCGTTGGGCGATGTCGCGCAGCAGGATATTCGCGCACAGCACCACCAGGCTACCCAGCGCGGCCTCCAGCAACAGCCCCAGGCTGCACAAGACACCGACCGCTGCCGTGCACCACAGGGTGGCGGCGGTATTCAGGCCGCGCACATTGAAGCCATCGCGCATGATCACCCCGCCGCCGAGAAAACCAATGCCCGAGACCACATAAGCGGCAACGCGTGAGGCATCGGCAGCGGCCATGCCGGGCACTGCCTGGGTCATCAGCACGAACAGGCAGGCCCCGGTACTGACCAGTGCATTGGTGCGCAGCCCGGTCAGGCGCTGGCGCAACTGGCGTTCGGCGCCGATCAGCGCCCCTAGCAGCAGCGCGACACTGACGCGCAGCAGAAAAACATTCCAATCCATAGCTCACCTCTTCCACGGGCACACGCCCGCATGAGCGCCTTCACTGGGCGCGGTTGAAAAACCAGAAAGATGCGCAGGACCACGGGGGGAGGGAGGTGAAGCGGGGTTACAAGAAACCACCGTCTTGCCAGGCTGGCCAGACAGTGCAGGACACTGCCGAGCTAGCGCGCCACGTGGGCCTGTCGCAAGCGACTGGGGCTACTGTCCAAAGCGGGTCTCCTGTTGGGATGGCTAAATTGCGCCGCGGACCATACGCCCCGCGGCAAAGCCGGTCAAGTGTGCAAAGATGACAATGGCTTAATCGGCACATGCCCTGCGGCAGCGCCTGCCACATGGAAAAAAAAACCATCAGCCGGTAACCTTGCGCCACCCTATGCGATCACCCGGACCGTTCCATGCTGCTCAATCTGACCGTGCTGTTCGGCACCCTGGTGGCCATGGAGGGCGTAGGCACGCTGGCCCACAAGTACATCATGCATGGCTGGGGCTGGTGCTTGCACCGCTCGCACCATGAGCCACAGCTAGGCATGCTCGAAACCAATGACCTCTACCTGCTGGCGTTGGCGCTGATAGCCGCCGCCCTGATCGCCCTGGGCAAGGGCGGCCATGCGCCGCTGCAGTGGGTGGGCGGTGGCGTGGCGGGCTATGGCGTACTGTATGTACTGGCCCATGATGGTTTCTTTCATCGGCACTGGCCGCGCCGGCCACGGCCGGTCAACCGCTACCTCAAACGCCTGTACCGGGCGCACCGGCTGCACCATGCAGTGAAGGGGCGCACCGGGGGTGTGTCGTTCGGTTTTTTCTACGCGCCGCCGTTGAAGGTGTTGAAACAGCAACTGCGGGGCAAGCGCAACCGGCGCTGACTGCCTGGGCGTTACCTGGCGGTGCCGCTTTCAGGCTGCGCCACGGCGTGCCCTCGACTGACCCACCAGCCGAAACCGGCGGCGGTGAAGAACATGATCAGGCTGTACAGCGCTGCCGGCACTGCCATGGTCGGGTTGTTCAGCAGCGACGGGCTGAGGGCCAGGGCAATCGCCAACGTGCCGTTATGTATGCCGATTTCCATGCCGATGGCGATGGCCTGGCGCTTGGGGATGTTGAGCAGGCGCGGCACCCAGTACCCCACCGCCAGGCTCAACAGATTGAACAACAGCGCCGCCAGGCCCACGACCGGTGCGTACTCGACCACCGTCTGCCAGTCCTTGGCCAGCGCCAGAACAATGGTGAATGCCAGAAACAATGCCGCCACCAGCTTCATCGGCTTTTGCATGCGCGCGGCAAACCCTGGGGCAAAGCGGCGAATCAGCATACCCAGCGCCACCGGCAGCAGAACAATGGCGAACACCTGCATGACCTTGGCGAACTGCAGCGGTATGGCCTGGTCCGACGCCATGAACCAGCTCAACGACAGGTTGACCAGCAGCGGCATGGTGAGAATCGCGATCAATGAGTTGACCGCTGTGAGGGTGATATTCAACGCCACATCGCCATGTGCCAGGTGGCTGAACAGGTTCGCCGTGGTGCCGCCCGGCGAAGCGGCCAGCAACATCAACCCCACCGCCAGCGCCGACTCCAGGCCAAAACCGCTGGCGATCAGGAAGCACACCAGCGGTAACAGCAGAATCTGGCAGGCCAGGCCCACCACCACGGGCTTCGGATATTTCACCACCCGTGCGAAGTCGGCCAAGGTCAACGACAGGCCAAGGCCCAGCATGATGATGCCCAAGGCCAGGGGCAGAACGGCGGTGAGCAGAGGCGAGGCGGTCATCGGTAGTCTCTCGGGCGAAGGATCCGAAGCAGTCTAGGTGGGCCGGGGTGGATAGGTAATTGCAAAGAGCCAGCTCTTGGTAACCATTTGTTACCAGAGACATCCCTCATCGGCGCTGTATGGCGCGTTGCAGCAAGCCCGCAGGCGCAGTAGCATGCCGCCTTTTTCGAGGATTAGCCTGTCATGCCGTTCCAGCAAGGTCTGCTTGCCACCCCGGTGCCGGCCCACGCCCGCCACCTGTTCTTCACCCTGCAATCGCCCGAGGCGTTGCCTGCCGCCCTCGATGCCTTGCTACCGCAGGTCGATGGCGTGCAGGTGATTCTGGGCGTAGGCGCGCCCATGGCCAAAGCCCTGGGGCGTGAAGTACCTGGCCTGCGTCCTTTCCCGCTGCTGGATGCGGCGGTAGAGAACCCCAGCACCCAGCATGCGTTGTGGCTGTGGCTGCGTGGCAATGAGCGGGGCGACCTGCTGCTGCGGGCCCAGGCACTGGAGCAGGCGTTGGCGCCGGCCCTGCGCCTGGCCGACAGCGTTGACGGTTTCCTGCACCGGGGTGGGCTGGACCTGACCGGCTACGAAGACGGCACTGAGAACCCGGTGGACGAGGATGCGGTGCAGGCAGCGATCGCTGCCGATGGTTCCAGCTTTGCTGCGTTTCAGCTGTGGAAGCACGACCTGGCGTACTTCAAGTCGCTGCCCCAGGCCGACCAGGACAACATCATGGGCCGCCGCCTCAGTGACAACGAAGAACTCGACGACGCGCCCGAGTCGGCACACGTCAAGCGTACTGCCCAGGAAAGCTTCGAGCCCGAGGCCTTCATGGTGCGCCGATCGGTATCCTGGGCCGATCAGCGCGGCGCCGGCCTGGCCTTCGTTGCCCTGGGCCGCAGCTTCGATGCCTTCGAAGTGCAACTGCGGCGCATGAGTGGCCTGGAGGACGGCATCATCGACGGCCTGTACCGCTTCAGCCGGCCCCTGAGCGGCGGCTACTACTGGTGCCCGCCAATCAGCGCCACCGGTGTCGACCTGAGCCCGCTGCTGCAGGCCAGGTAAAAACATCCGGACACAGAAACGCCCACGCGCGCCGAGTAGAGCGACTAGCCTTGGAAGTTTCCCTGGCATGACGGGAGCTTTTCCATGTATGCACGTCGTGATGTCCTACGCGTGGGTGCGACGTTAGGCCTATTGGCCAGCGCCCCTTGGTTGCACGCGGCCACGCCGGCAGGCATGTTGACCCGCGCCGTACCGTCCAGCGGTGAAGCGCTGCCGGTCATTGGCGCCGGGACTTCCGGCAGTTTCGAGGTTGAAGCCGGTTCGGCTGCCTACCAGCAACTGCGGGCAGTGCTCAAGGCCTTTTTCAACGGTGGCGGGCGGGTGATCGACACCTCGCCCAATTACGGTGGCGCCGACAGCATTCTTGGCCAATTGCTGGAGGAAGGGGGCTGGCATTCACGCTGCTTCATTGCCACCAAGATTGCCGCCGACAGCCGCGCAGAAGCCCAAGCGCAATGGGCTGACAGCCTGAAGCGGCTGCGCACCGACAAGGTCGACCTGTTGCAGGTGCACAACCTGCGTGACTGGCGAACCCAACTGCCCTACGCGCGCGAACTCAAGCAGCAGGGCAAAACCCGCTATGTGGGGATCACCCATTATCTGAACAGTGGCCACGCCGAGGTCGCCGAGCTGGTGCGCAGCGAGGCGCTGGATTTCATCCAGATCAACTACTCGGTCAGTGCCCCCCAGGCGGCCCGTGAATTGCTGCCGTTGTGCCAGGAGCGGGGTGTGGCGGTGCTGATCAACCGCGCGTTCGACGATGGGCGCCTGTTCACCCGCGTCAAAGCCCAGCCGTTGCCCGGCTGGGCCGCTGAAGCGGGCATCGGCAGCTGGGCGCAGCTGTTTCTCAAGTTCGCCATCAGCCACCCGGCGGTGACGACGGTAATTCCCGCCACCGGTCGGCCAGATCGCCAGCTCGACCAGCTCATGGCTGGCCAGGGCCCACTGCTTACCCAGGCGCAGCAACAGGCGCTGATCAGGCAATTCACCTGAGCGTATGACTGCCTGGCGGCGGCGCCTGGATCAAGGGCTGAACATACAGCCCGGCGAAGGCCCGGCGGTTATCGCCGGCCTGCTGCTGTTCTATTGCCTGTTTACCGGTTACTTCATGCTGCGCCCTGTGCGCGAAACCATGGGCGTTGCCGGTGGCGTTGACAACCTGCAGTGGTTGTTCACCGGAACCTTCATCGCCAGCCTGGCATGCCTGCCGGTGTTCGGCTGGCTGGCCAGTGGCGTGCAACGCCGGTTCATCCTACCTTGTACCTATGGTTTTTTTGTCAGCAACCTGCTGCTGTTCGCTGTGTTGTTTACCAGCACACCAGACAACCTGTGGGCGGCGAGGGCGTTCTACATCTGGCTTTCGGTGTTCAACCTGCTGACCATCTCGCTGGCCTGGAGCGTGCTCGCCGACCTGTTCTCTACGGCCCAAGGCAAGCGCCTGTTCGGCCTGTTGGCCGCCGGGGCCAGCCTGGGTGGCCTCAGCGGGCCGATTCTGGGCACGCTACTGGTGGCACCGCTGGGCCATGCCGGGTTGCTGCTGCTGGCGGCGGCATTCCTGCTCGGCAGCGTCGGGGCAAGCCTGTTTCTGCAGCGCTGGCGACAGCGGCAACCGTTGCCAGCGCATGCCGAGCGCAGCGCCACAAGGCCGCTGGGCGGCAACCCGCTGGCCGGTGCCACTGCGGTACTGCGCTCGCCTTATCTGTTGGGCATTGCGCTGTTCGTGGTGTTACTGGCAAGTGTCAGTACCTTCCTGTACTTCGAGCAGGCACGCATCGTCAGCCAGACTTTCACCGACCCCACCCGGCAAACCCAGGTGTTCGGCTTGATCGACAGCGTTGTGCAAGCCTTGGCCATCCTCACGCAAGTCTTCCTCACCGGGCGGCTGGCACGTCGCCTAGGGGTAGGCATGTTGCTGATGGCCGTGCCGGTGGTGATGGCAGTGGGCTTCTTGTGGCTGGCGCTGGCCCCGGTGTTCGCGGTGTTCGTAATGGTCATGGTGGTGCGCCGTGCAGGGGAGTATGCGCTGGTACGACCGGGGCGCGAGATGCTGTTCACCGTGTTGCCTGCCGAGGACAAGTACAAGGCCAAGAACTTCATCGACACCGTGGTGTACCGGGGTGGCGACGCCCTCAGTGGCTGGCTCAAGCGTGCCCTGGACGTGATGGGCGAACACCCGCAACTGGCCATGCTGATTGGGGCGGTACTGGCCGTGGCCTGGGCGGCCACCGGCGCTTGGCTTGGCCGCCGTCAGGCCCATATGGATAACCCGCCGCGCGACTGAAAGGCGCGCCAAATAAGGACTGGCCGCTTATTTAATGCCACCGGTCCGAAGCCTGCCAATTGAAACGAATCCCGACCCGAGCCCGTACTCCGAATTCATGTACGGCGCTGAAGCCGTGCATCCCGAAATCATATGAGGTTTCAGACCATGGCCACTAAAGACAATAGCCGTACCGGCAACCAACAAGGCAGCCAGGGCGGTAACAAGAACTCGGGCAACTTCGCCAATGACCGCGAAAAAGCCTCCGAGGCAGGCCGCAAGGGCGGGCAGCATTCCAGCGGCGGCCAAACCAGTGAATCGGGCCGCAAAGGCGGCCGCTCGTAAACGAGGCCCTGCAGTGCCGGGGAACCGGCACTGCCATCGAGTAGCCCTGGAGGTCGTTATGCAATGGTTACCTGTGGCGGCCCTGTCGGGCGCCCTGTTGCTGGTTGGCGGCTGTTTCGACCGAGACAATGGCCACCCCGGCAAAGACGACGCCGACACCACCAAGCCGTCGCTGCAAATGCAACAACCCAGTGAAAAGCCCGCCCCCCAACCTGCGCCAGATCCTGAACCGATGCCAGGTCAGAAACCCAGCCAATAAACGCGCATGAGGAAAACGGCATGACGGTCATGACTCGCAAGACCGCCGCGACAGTTCCGGCCTCACTGGCCACAACCAGCCTGCAACAGCGTTACGAAGCCTTGCTGGCAGGCACTGATAACGCTGGCGCGCAATGGTTGAATGAGCAACTGGAGCGTGCCCGGCACCTGCCGGATGACCTGCCAGCCGATCCCGTGGAGCTTGAAGCCTGGGGCGCGCGCCACGCCGGGCAAGTAGCTCAAGGTTTTGCCGCCTACTTGGCACAACGCCAGCAAGGTGGGCCACGCCGCTATTTTGCCACGCGCGCGCAAGCGCTATGGTTCCTGCAACAGGTGGCACCGACCAAGTCGGTGGATGGTGCGTGGTTGCACAGTACCTTGCGGCATTGGGCAGACCCGCGCTACCACGGGTTGATCCGGACCTACCTGGAAGAATTGGGCAGCGGTGATGTGCGCTGCAACCATGTGGCGATCTATCAGCGGCTGATGAGCCGCCTGGGTTGCCTGGAGCCGTTGCACCTTGAAGACGAGCGCTATTTGCAGGGGGCACTGCAGCTGGCACTGGGTCGCTACGGTGAGGACTTCCTCCCTGAGCTGATCGGTTACAACCTCGGCTACGAACAACCACCGCTGCATTTGCTCATTACCACCTATGAACTCGCCGAATTGGGCATCGACGGCCAGTATTTCCAATTGCATGTCACGATCGACAACGCCGCCAGCGGTCACGCCCACCTGTCAATCCAGGCCTTGCGCCAACTCAGCCCGCGCAGTGACCCCTCCGGGTTCTACCAGCGAGTACGGCACGGCTACCGCCTGAATGACCTTGGCGTGGATACACCCACCCTGGTCAGCCTTTTCGACCTTGAAGCGGAATTAGTGCAGGCCTTGGAACAGAAGCGCCAGTTTGGCCAGTTCATGCATTCAGACCGGTGCCGGCTGCAGGGGCGCACCATCAACCAATGGCTGGCAGAACCTGGCGCCATGCCGCACTTTCTGCAGGCGCTGCAGGCGCAGGGCTGGATTCGCCGCGGTGAAGAACCCGCGCAAAGCCGCTGGTGGGCACTCGTGGATGGGCCATCAGCACCGATGTACGGTGTGTTCACCGCCTATGAAAAGCAGTTGTGGCACGACTGGATCGCAGCAGGTTGGCAGTCGCGCGTTCGTCGCCTGCTCCCCGGAAGCTGGCAGTTGCCGGCATCCCCGGAAGGTGACGCTGTGAATGTCGACGCGCACGATATTGAAGCGCTCATCGAACGCATGGCTGGTAATCGTCACGCGACGCCTGACGGGCTGCAGGCGACCCGCGCCTATCTGCAGGCCACGGGGATGATCCAGGAGCAAGCGCGCTGATGGTGCCGGACCCGCAAGTACTTGCCAGTGACGATGCGCTGGTGGAATTGGGCCAGCGCCTGCGTGCCGCTGGTTACCGTTTCACCTGCGTGACACCGGCCACACACGCTCGCGTCATGGCCCGCTGCGCCGGCGAGCAGGCACGCACCCTGCGCGGTGTGTTCGGCTGGAGTCAGGCGTTCAGCCCCGGGCTGGTAACCGCGGATCTAATGGCCCTGCTGCAGCGCGCGGAGGGCTTGACTGCGGCACCTCAACAGTCGTTTCGCAGCGCGGTGCGCTGGTCCACCCTGGATGACCTGTTACTGGTGCATTCTGCCTACCCGACCGAGGCCGCGGACGCGGTGTTCTTCGGCCCAGACAGCTACCGCTTCGCCCAGGTCATTCATGACCACCTGCGACACACCCCCAACCGGGTTGAGCATGCCGTAGACATTGGCTGTGGAACCGGCATTGGCGCCTTGCTGATCGCGCGGGCGGCGCACCATGCGCAGGTTTCTGCGGTGGATATCAACCCGCTTGCCCTGCGCTACACCGCCGTGAATGCAGCGTTGGCTGGCGTCAGCAATATTTCGGTGAAGCACAGTGACCTGCTGGACGATGTGCCCGGCAACTTCGACCTGATCGTTGCCAACCCGCCCTACATGCTCGATGTGGGCGAGCGGACCTACCGGCATGGCGGTGGCGCCCTGGGGGCCGCGTTGTCGTTGCGGATTGTCGAGCAGGCTCGTGAGCGGCTGACCCCGGGCGGCTCGTTGCTGTTGTATACCGGTGTGGCGATTGTGGACGGCCATGATCCCTTGCTCGAGGCTGTTCGCCTGCGTCTGGCCGGCCCCACGTGCTCTTGGGTGTATCGGGAAATCGACCCTGATGTGTTCGGGGAGCAACTGGCTGAGCCGGGTTATGAAGCCGTGGAGCGGATAGCCGCCGTAGCCCTGACGGTTACCCGCCTGTAGAAGTGTCACGGCGTACTTGCAATTGGCCGGGGTTGCCCGACAATGGCGCGCCCCTTGCCGCCACACGGACCACCCGCACCATGATGCTGACCACGCAATTCCCCGATATCTCCCTGGATGACACTTTGTTCGTTTTCGCCCTTGAAGCCGAAGCGGGCGAGGTGTTCCGCGAAATGAACACCGTGTTCACCGGTATCGGCAAGGTCAATGCCGCTATCGCCCTGACCAAGGCTATCGCTGTGCGCCGCCCCAGGCTGATCGTCAACCTGGGTTCTGCTGGCAGCCAGCGCCACGGTAAAGGCGTTGTCGTGTGCTGCAACCGTTTCGTGCAGCGCGACATGGACGTGACGCCGTTGGGTTTCGCCCGTTACGAGACGCCACTGGCGAATACCCCGGTGCTACTCGAACACGGTGCGGCCATACCCGGCCTGGCGCTGGAAACCTGCGGCAGTGGCGACAGCTTCGAAACCAACCACAGCGATGCGCCTTACGACGTGGTCGACATGGAAGCCTATGTGCTGGCCTTGATCGCCCGCAGCGAAGGTATTCCGTTTGTGTGCCTGAAGTACATCTCCGATGACGCGGGCAGCGAGGCTGCCGGTGATTGGGCCGTACAGGTTCACCTGGCGGCCGAAGCGTTCAAGCGTGTGCTGTTCAACGCGGTCTGATTGCCGGCCATTGGTGGCCGTGGGGCAATGCCATTAAACCTTCGCCACCCGGTGCAGTCACTGTTGGTATCGGCAGCCAACTTTGGAGCAGTGTCATGGCTCGGGCAATCTGGAAAGGCGCTATCAGCTTCGGGCTCGTGCATATCCCCGTGGCCCTCAACACTGCGGTGCGCACCGAACGGGTGGACTTCGACTGGTTGGACAAGCGCAGCATGGAGCCTGTGGGCTACAAGCGGGTGAACAAGGTCACCGGCAAGGAAATCGACAAGGACAACATCGTCAAAGGCGTGGAGTATGAAAAGGGCCGCTATGTGGTGATCAGCGAGGAGGAAATCCGCAAGGCTCGCCCTGAAGCCACCCAGACGATCGATATCTTCTCCTTTGTCGAAGCTGGCGAAATACCCCTGCAGCACTTCGATACCCCGTATTACCTCACCCCCGACCGGCGCGGCGGCAAAGTCTATGCATTGCTGCGCGAGACGCTGGAAAAAACCGGCAAGGTGGCGCTGGCCACGGTGGTGCTGCACACCCGCCAGCACCTGGCGCTGCTGCGCCCTCTGGATGACGCGCTGGTGATGATCACTTTGCGCTGGCCCGAGGAGGTGCGCGGGCTGGAGACCCTGGAGCTGGACAGCAGTGTGACCGATACCAAGGTCGACAAGCGTGAACTGGACATGGCCAAGCGCCTGGTCGAAGACATGAGCGGGCCGTGGAAGCCCGAGGACTACCATGACGCCTTCCGCCAGACCATTCTGGACCTGGTGGAAGAAAAGGCCAGCAAAGGCAAGATCGCTACAGTCGAGAAAGGCAAGGCCGCCAGCGCCGAGAAAGGTGCTGATATCCTCGACCTTACCGAGCTGCTGAAACGCAGCCTCGGCGGCAAGAAGCCGGCGAAGAAGCCGCGCAAGGCCTCCTGAGCGAAGCCCCGCAAGCGCTTCGATCAAACCAGAGCCTGCAGCCCCGCCAGGTAATCGCCAAAGCCTTCCCGGGCGCGGCTGTCGCGGCGGCTGCTGGTGGCCACGCTGTGCCTGGCCGTCCAGACGATCTGCGCGCCACTGGCTTGCAGGTCGCTGACCAGTTGCACGTCTTCATGGGCGGCCAAGGGCTGGAAGCCGCCGACTCGCGCATAGGCGTCGGCGCACACGCCCAGGTTGGCGCCATGAATGTGCCGGTGCCCCTCGCGCTGCTCGTAACGGCTTTGGTAGAGCTGGCGCAGGGCTGCCGTCTGCCACGGCTGCCAGTATTCGACGTGTACCGTGCCACAGACAACCTCGGCACTGCAGGCCAGCTGCGACAACAACCAGTGCCCCGGTACCCGGCTGTCGGCATCGGTACAGGCCAGCCACCGCGCACCACGGTCGACCATGTGCGCCGCGCCCACCCGCCGGGCCATGCCCACACTGCCAGCCTCCACCTCCAGCACCTGCACACCAAAACGCCGCGCCACGGCGGCGCTGCCATCGCTGCAGCGGTCGAGCACGACCAGCACCTCGACCCGATGGCCAGCCTGCTGTGCCTGCACGGCGGCGATCAGCACCGCACGCAGGCAACGGCCGAGGCGGCGGGCTTCGTTATGGGCCGGAATCACGACGGCGATCATGGGCAAGTCTCGTCTAGGTCGACCACACTGGGCTGGGCTGACCAGTACTCGAGCACGAAGTCCGCTTCATCATGCTGGAACTGCTTGTAGAGGGGCAGGTGGCGGGCCAGCATGCGATGCACTTCACGCCCATCCTGCGGGCAACCGACAATGGGGTGCTTCCAGTGGCATGCCAGCAGGCCGCCGTCGTAAGACAGGCTGGCGACCGCTTGTTCGATTACTTGCAGCCAGTCGGTGGGGTCCAGGTAGTAGCCCACCTCGCTCAGCACGATCAGGTCGAAGCGCCCACCAGGCCAGTCTGCCGGGAGCCGCGCAAGTTCCACAGACGCATTGTGCATTTGAGCCAAGCGTTCGCGGGCCAGCCCCACGGCGGTGGGATCGAGGTCCTGGCATAGCAGTTCCCCGCTGCGTTCGGCCAGCAGTGCGCTTAGCTCGCCATTGGCGCAGGCTGGTTCGAATACCCGCTGGTAGCATTGACGGGGCAGGCTGGCCATGACCAGCTCGCGCTTGCGCTTCTCGTACCAACGGGTGCGAAAAGCCCACGGGTCTTCATTGGTCGCATACAAGTCGGCGAAATACTGTGGGTCGAGGCTCATGACAACTCCAGTCAAAGGAACACCAGTTCGAAAGGTTGCAGCAGGCAATCCAGCAGGTTTGCCGGTAGCACCGGCGGCCGCTCACCGTCTGCCTGCAACTGGCTGGCATGGGCGGCGAGGGCCTTGCGCTTGCGCGCCAACCGGGCTTCATCCAGCTGCAGGCGGTGGGCACGGGGCCAGGGCAGGCGAGGGTCGTCGGGTTGCGCCCAGTGCCAGGCCCAGACCGGGACCTCGGCCAGTTGCACTTGCCGCGCCAATGCCGCGTGGGCGGCGGCGCGCCCGACGGCCTCGGGGCGCCCCCCCCGACGGCCTCGTGGTCGCAATGACCGTCATTGCGCCAGGTAGCCATCAACAGGTCGTCCGGGCGCAACAATTGAGTCAGATGGCTGACGAGGAACGCTTCCTCTCGCGGCAATTGGCCGTCCTTGAGGTTGAGCCGGCGCCAGTCCACGCGGTTCGGGTCCAGGTCAAGCTGCTGCAATGCCAGGCGACTTTCCTGGGGGCGTTGGCGACGCAGGCGATGCTCGCTCCACTGGGTTGAGCCAGGGTGGCTGCCTTCACCATCGGTTGCGGAAATCAGCACCAGGTCGGCTTCACGGCCTTTGAAGCTGCTCAGCAGGCCGCCTGCCATGAGGATTTCATCATCCGGGTGGGGCGCAATCATCACCAGGCGGCGCCCAGGCGGGCAGAGCCGGGCGGGGTCGAGCCATGTGGCCCGGGCGAGGTGGGCGGCCTGCTGCCAGTCGGCCCAAGGGGTGCCGCTGCTGGCCTGGATCAAGTTCTCACTCATAGCTGCCACGCTCCTGCCGGCACCTGCGCCAGCTGTTGGCCCAGCGCTGCCAGGTCACGCTCCGCGTGGCTCTGGCGCAGATACACCGGCAAATCGGCGCTCAAACGGGCGAAGTGGCTGTTGCGGCAGAACGGTGTGGCACCCAAGGCCCGCCCGACATGGCTGATGACCTGGTCCACGGCCTGCTCGACCTGGGCGCGGGTGCGCCGCACTTCAAAACTGGCATCTGCACCCGGCTGCCGGTCGATCCAGGCGGCGCATTCACGCAGCGCCGCACGCGCACCATACAAAGCGGCGTCCACCGCCCCGAGGTGGGCATCGGCATGCGGGTCGGGCCGCGGCTTGCGGCAATACTCGCGCAGGTAGTCGGCCAGGGCCTCGGCCGCACCATACCAGCACGCGGCGATACCGCCGCCGCCGTGCCAGAAACCAGGGCGCGCCAGGTACTGGCCAGGTTTGCCGATCAGCGTTGCCGGGGTGTTGTCGAAGGTAACCTCGACGCTGGCCGTGGTAGCCATGCCCACGGCTTGCCAATGCTCGATGTTCAGCCCCTGGTCAGGCTGCGACAGTTCGATGGCGACCAACTGCTGCTGACCCTGCTCATCCCAGGCCGTGAGCAATGCCCGGTCGATCTGCAACGCCCCGGAACACCAGGCTTTGGTGCCTTGCAAACGTACCCTGTCGCCGTCGCGGGAGGTTATGACCGCGCGGGCATCAGGTGGCTCGGCGGCCCACACGCCCCAAATGCCCTCTGCCACGTGATGTGCAGCTGCGCACTCCGCCAGAATCGCCAAAGCATCGGTGTGCCCTTCATACAGCTTGGCCAGGGCCAGGTCGCAACCCGCCACGCGGGCCAACGTCTGCCAACGGCGCAAGGTATTGCCCTGGCCTGGCAACGGCAGCAGGTCCAGGTGGTCGGCCTGCAGCGCCTGCATCAGCTGAGGCAACTGAGTGTCGAGGTTGAGGGGCTGTTGACGATCACCAAATGTACGCAGTAGGCGGTCGAAATGGGTCAGGTTGAAGTCCTGGACGATGCTCATGGGCGGGTCTCCTGATGCGTGGCCACTAGGCAAGCCCCAGCTGTTTGCGCATGCGCGCCGTAATAGACTGGCGGACCCTGCCCAGGTCCGCCCACGGGTCGTCGACCTCTGCCAGGCGCGCGGGCAGGTTGGCGATGTTCCATTGGTTGGCGGCTTTGAGCGCGGTCAGTTCCTCACGCCAGATGGGCACCGACACCGGCATGCCTTCCCGTGCACGCAGGGAATAGGCACACGCGGTTGTTGCCCCCCTGGCGTTGCGCAGATAGTCGATGAAGATGCGCCCGATGCGGTTCTTGGGCCCTGAAACAGCGCTGAGGCGGTCCGGAAACAGCTTGGCCAGGTACTCGACGATGGCATGGCTGAAGGCTTTGACCTCGTCCCAACCCGCGCGGCGGGTCAGCGGTACCACCAGGTGTATGCCCTTGCCGCCGCTGGTCTTGATGAACACTTTCAGGCCAAGCTCGTCGAGCAGGGTGAGGGTGAGTTGAGTGGCTTCCAGCATGGCCTTCCAGGGCAGCGCGGGGTCAGGGTCGAGGTCGAGCACGAAGCGGTCGGGCTTGTCGAAGTCCTTGTCAGTGGCATTCCAGCTGTGCAGCTCGAGCATGTTCATCTGCACCGCGCCCAGCAGGGTATCGGCGCGGTTGATGACCATGGCCGCCTGGCCGGCCTGGGCCTTGTCGTATTCGAGCACATTGGGCAGGTGCAGCTGGCTGGCGTTCTTCTGGAAGAAAAGCTCACCGGCCAGGCCATCGGGTGCGCGCACCAATGCCACCGGGCGGTGCTGGATCTGGGGTAGCAACCACTGGCTGACGGCGGCGTAATACTCGGCCACATCGCGCTTGGTCACGCCCGTGGTAGCGTCGATCACCCGGTCAGGGTGGGTAAGGTGCAGGTCCTCTGAAAGCGGCGCTGCTTTGCCGCGTTTGCGGCGGGGCGTTGTGTTGGTGGACATGGGGCGTTCCAGGTCGATGGCGGTGGCGGGCTTGTCATCGCGCAGGCCATGGAAGACCGAATGGCGCACAATGCCGTCCCGGGTCATCTGGGCATACGCCACTTCAGCCAGCAGCTGCGGCTTCAGCCAGTGCACACCGCGGGCTTCTGCGCCGCTGGGCGGGCGGGTCACGGCGGGCCTGGCAATTTCCAGTGGCTGCAGGCGCGTATGGATGCTGGCCAGGGTGGCAGCCGTGAAGCCGGTACCGACCTTGCCGGCATAGCGCAGCTCGCCATTGTCCGGGTCGTGCAGGGCCAGCAGCAGGGCCCCGAAGCCGCTGCGGCTGCCTTTGGGGTCGGTGTAGCCAACCAGCACGAACTCCTGGCGGCGCTTGCATTTGAGCTTGATCCAGTCCGCGCTGCGGCGGCCGCTGTAGGGGCTGCCCGCACGTTTACCGATCAGCCCTTCGAGTTCCAGGCGGCAGGCGCTGGCCAGCAAGGCGTCGACCGGTTCGTCGAAGTCGGCGGAATACTTGAGTACGTCTGACGGGGCGTGATCGAGGAGGTTTTTCAGCGTTTCGCGGCGATCCTGTAGCGGTGCCTGCCGCAGGTCCTGGCCACCCAGAAAGGGCAGGTCGAACACGTAGTAAGTGATGTGCTCGTCCTGCTCGGTGTCGAAGGCGTTCTGTAACGCCTGGAAGTCCGCTGCGCCATTTTCGTCAGCCACTACCATTTCGCCATCCAGCCAGGCCGAATCGATACCCAGCGCGCGCAGTGCCGCGAGCTGGCGGGGCATCTTGCTACTCCAGTCATGGCCGTTGCGGGTGAATAGCCGCACATCGTCGCCGTCGATACGAGCCAGGATGCGATAGCCATCGAACTTGACCTCATAGCGCCAGTCGCCCTGGGGCGGCGTGTCCACCAAGGTAGCCAGCTGTGGCTGCAACTGGTGCGGCAATGCGGCTTGGCGGACCTTTCCGGGGCGCTTGCGGGTAGCCCGCGGCTTGGCGGCGGCTTGCTTGGCTGCCGGCTTGCGGGGGATCAGGGTGCGGTCACTGAGCACACTGTCGGGCTGAGCGTCGACGATGCTGTACTCGACTTCGCTACGGGCCTGGGCATCGTGGGATTTGACCAGCATCCATTGTTCTTTCTTGCCCGCCAGGTGCGTGCGGAACAGGTTCCACACCCCCGACAGTTTTTCGCCTTGCAAACGAAACTTGAGCTTGCCCTTGGCATAGCCCTCATGGGCGTCGCCCTCCGGCTCCCAAATGCCGCGATCCCAGACGATGACATCGCCAGCCCCGTAGTGGCCTTCAGGGATATGGCCCTCGAAATCGGCATAGTCCAGCGGGTGGTCCTCGACGTGCACGGCCAAGCGGCGCACCTTCGGGTCCAGCGAGGGGCCTTTGGGGATCGCCCAGCTCTTCAACGTACCGCCCAACTCCAGGCGGAAATCGTAATGCAGGTGGCTGGCGTCGTGTTTCTGAATGCAGAACTGCAGCGCATGGGCTTCTTTGCCACGGCTGCGTTTGCCACTGGGCTCGGGCGTTGCGTTGAAGTCGCGCTTGCGCGCGTATTCCTGCAGGGGCTTGGCCATGTCCGGCTCCGGGCAAATCGCACTCTGTAGAGGTGGGAGGCGCCGGGCAGGCAGGGAGTTCAAAAAACTCTGAATCTTCGGCCACCGGATGCAGTCGACCGAATGCAGCTAACTGACGGAGAACGTACATGGCCCGAACAGAAGATCCTAAGCCCTACACCCCAACCGAGATCGACGACACCGAGGACCGCATGGGCAGCGTGCACGAACTGGACTTCGATGAGCGCCTGGACGAACGCCAGGGACGGGTAGGGGACGAGCGCCCGGCGAGCGAGATCGAGCGCGAATTCCCACCAGAGCGTGTTGCCGAAAGCGGCATGACGGGTGGCGAAGCGCTGAGCGACAGCCTGCATGAAGACAACGTCACCTACGACGACCTGAGCCCGGATACGCTGCTGGATGAAACCGGCGCCCGTGACCCGCACGAGCCCGGCGGCGGCGACGGCCCGGCTGATATGGACCTGCGCGAAGTGGATGCCGACGAAATCGGTGGCGGCTTTGGGCTGGATGAAGCCGAACTGGCACGTTCCGCACCGCTTGACGGGGAACCCTGGACCGATGATGTGATCGATGACGAGGAGAGCAGATCATGAACCAGCAACGTTGTGCCTGTACCGACTGTTCCTGCACCGTGGATGCCAATGCCTTGCAGCGTGACGGCAAGGCCTATTGCTGTGAGGCCTGTGCCAACGGCCATAGCCATGGCGAGGGCTGCAGGATGCAAGCCTGCCATTGCAGCGAAAAACCGGATGAAAATGCCGTAGACAATGCGCTGGATGAGACCTTCCCGGCGAGCGACCCGATTTCCCCTTAAGGTCGCCTTGTTGGCGCGGCACCAGGCCGCGCCGACGTTAAGCGCGCGTGACCCTGACCATCAGGTTTGCACCGAATTGTCACGCTGGCGCATGGCCTTCGCGCGCTTCTCAAGCACCAGATAAGTCACGATCGCAACCACCAACGGTATCAGGTAGTACAGGGTGCGATAGCCCAACAGCGCAGCTACCAGCGTGCCCTGCGCCATCTGCCCGTGCAGCAGGGCGAGGAACACCGCTTCCAGCACACCCAGGCCCGCCGGGATATGTGCAACCACGCCTGCCACGCAACTGATCAACAGGATCCCGAGGATCGCGGGGTAGAAGGCGTCGCCCGGCAGCAACCAGTAAATCAGCAGCGCCATCAATGCCCAGTTGCTGGCCCCCAGCGCTACCTGGCAGAGCGCAAGGCGCAGGGTTGGCAAAGTGACTTCGTGCTCGCGCCAGCGCCACGTGCGCTTCTTGGCCAGGCCACAGGCCAGCAGGTACGCCGCGGTAATCGCCAGCAACAGCACGCCGATCAGGCGCAGCCCTGTGGTGCCCACCGCCCAGTTGCCCGGCAGTTCGACCAGACCCAGGGCGAACACACTGCCGGCCAGCAGCATGTAGCCCATCCAGTTGGTGAGCAGGCCCAGCGTGAGAATGCGCGTGATGGTGGCGGTATCGAGCCCCAGGCGCCCATACAGGCGGTAGCGCAAGGCAACCCCGCCGACCCAGGTGGTGAAGTTGAGGTTGAACGCGTAGCACACGAAGGCGACCGGCAGCACTTGCCGGGCGGGCAGCTGATGACCGGTGTAGGCGCGGGCCAGCAAGTCGTAGCTGGCGAACGTCAGGTAACTGCACACCGCAATTGCCAGGCCGACCACCAGCGTTCCAGGCTTGTAGGCGAGCAGCGACTGGCGCACTTCGTTCCAGTCCAGGTTGCGCGCCAATTGGTAAAGCAGCACAGGGATCAGGATCAGGAACGCCACCGTCAATACGCGCTTGGCCCAGGTTTGCCAGGTTGTCCGTGCCATCAGGTATTGCCCTCGTGCAGGTCGCCGGCCGGGGCCTCGACGTCTGGCTGCAGCGAGCGCAGCCGTTGGCGGTGTGCCGGCAACCAGCCGGCGATGCGCGGGAAATGGCGCGCCGCATGGAAGCAGGCGAAGATCAGCGGTGCCCGCCACCAGTAGCCACGGATCATGCGTTCCAGGGTCACCGGCTTGCACTGCTCGTGCGCAAGTGACTGCAGGTGTTCGCCGAGCAGCTGGTTGAAAGCGCGGTCGCGGATGAACAGGTTGGCTTCCAGGTTCAGCGACAGGCTCAGCGGGTCGAGGTTGCTGGAACCCACGGTCGCCCACTCGTCGTCCACCAGCGCCACTTTGCCGTGCAAGGGCCGCTTGCAGTATTCGTGAATGACCACGCCATCACGCAGCAGGTAGTTGTACAGCAACCGCGACAGCGCACGGACCCAGCGCATGTCTGGCTGCCCTTGCAGGATCAGGTGCACAGCCACCCTGCGGCGGGCAGCGTTGCGCAACTCGCGCAGCAGCCGGTAGCCGGGGAAGAAGTAGGCATTGGCCACCACGATACGTTCCTTGGCACCGCGAAACGCCTGCAGGTACTGGCTTTCGATGGCTGTCCTGCGCACGCCATTGTCACGCTCTACCAGCACGGCGGTGGTGGACCCGGCGGGCTCGGTCAACGGCCGCACGGCGCTTGGTTCCTGCAGCACCGGCGACATCAGGCGCTTGCTGGCGGCATGCACCTGTGCCACCACCGGGCCGGTTACCTCGACGGCATAGTCCTGCTTGGCCATTGGGCCGAAGTCGCCCAGGTGATCGGCGCTGTAGTTGATGCCGCCAATGAAGGCCCGCTCGCCATCGATGACCACGATCTTGCGGTGCAGGCGCCGGAACAGGTTGGTACGCATGCCCACCAGGCGCGGCTGCGGGTCGAAGGCGTGGAAACTCACGCCGGCATCTGTCATGGCCGCGATGAACGGCGCGGGCAGGTCGCCGGTACCATAGCCGTCCACCACCACTTCGACACGCACGCCGCGGCGGGCCGCGTCGATCAGCGCCTGCTGCAGTTGCCGGCCGACCTTGTCGTCGAAAATGATGAAGGTTTCCAGCAGGATCTCTTCCTGGGCACGGGCCATGGCCTCGAACACACAGGGGTAATACTGCTCGCCGTTGATCAGCAACTTCACGTTGTTGCCCTCTACCCAAGGTCTGTTCACAGGTGAATCTCCGCGGCCAATGGTGCGTGGTCGGAAAGGTGCGACCACGGGTAATTCGACAGTACTTGGGCAGCGCTCGGCATGGCGTTGCGCAGGTAGATGCGGTCAAGGCGCAGCAACGGCAGACGCGCCGGGAAGCTGCGTGCCGGGGTGCCGAAGCGCTCGCCAAAGGCCTCTACCAGGTGCTCGCCTAACACGGCATCTGCCTTCAGGCGCCAGTCGTTAAAATCGCCGGCGACGATGACCGGCGCTTGCGGCGGCAGGCTGGCCAGCAGGTCGAGCAAGAGTTGGATCTGGCTTTGCCGATGGGCTTCGCGCAGGCCCAGGTGCACACAAATGGCGTGCACCTGGTCGTGCCCTGGCACCTCAAGTTGGCAATGCAGCAGGCCGCGTTGTTCCTTGCCTTGCACCGACACATCGAGGTTGTTGAAGCGCTGGATGGGAAATTTGGACAGCAAGGCGTTGCCGTGGTCACCCTGCGGATACACGGCATTGCGGCCATAGGCGAACTGGGGCCACATGCTGTCGGCAAGAAATTCATATTGAGGGGTATCAGGCCAGGCCGGGTGGCGCAAGGCATGTTGCTGATGGCTGCCATGCACTTCCTGCAGGAACACCAGGTCTGCACCGGTGGCACGCACCGCTTCACGCAGCTCAGGCAGGATGAAGCGGCGATTGAAGAAGGTGAACCCTTTGTGCACGTTCAGCGTGAGTACGTTCAAGCGGCGCACGGCGGTGGACTGATCGGTGCTGCGCGGCAAAGCAGTCATGGGTTCGTTCACAAGGCCACCTCCGGCACCACGCCCGGTTCGGTCATCAGTTCGTGGTCCAGCGACAGCTTCTGCAGCAAACGGCGGGCGTCGTAGGGCGCATGGACCTTCTGGTCATTGTCGAAGTAACAGTACACGTCACGCGCCGCGCGCCGAGGTGGCGGCCCCGGCACGATCAGCCGCGCGTCGTCTGCCTGGCCGCCTTGGCTCCAGTGCAGGATGCGCTGTTTCCAGCGGCGTAACGCACGCGCGGTATAGCCGCTGCTATAGAACTCCACGTCGCCGTGCAGGCGCATGTACACGAAGTCTGCGGTCACATCCTCGGCATGCGGCCACTTGCCGGCACTGTCCGCAACCACCAGCGCAACCCGGTGCTTGCGCAGCAGCTTGATGAACGCCTCGCAAAGAAAGCTCTCATGGCGGACCTCCACCGCGTGGCGCAAACGCACATTACCGGTGATTGCAAGGCCGCCACTGTCCCGCAGCCGTTCGGCACAGCCCTGGGCGCATGCGCGCGCGGCTTTGCGGTCACGTGGCAGCAACTGCAAGAACCGGGCAAAACGCTCTTCGTCAAACTTCATGTTCGGTGGGAACTGCCACAGGAACGGCCCCAGCTTGTCGCCTAGCAGTAGCGGGCCAGAGGCGAAGAAGTTGGCCACTGGCTCTTCAACTTCCTTCAGGCGCCGCACATGGGTGATGTACCGTGGCCCCTTGACCGCGAAAACGAAGCCATCCGGCGTTTCATCACGCCAGCGCAGGTAGCGCTCTGGGGTTTGCAAGCTGTAGAACGAGCCGTTTATCTCGATGCTGTTTACCGCCCGCGAGGCAAACGCCAATTCATCGTCCTGGCGCAGGCCCTTGGGGTAGAAGTCCTTGCGCCAGGGGCCATAGCGCCACCCGGAAATGCCGATGCGGATATCGCTCACGCTGTCGTCCTCATCACCGGTTCCTTGTTCGGTTACTGT
Organism: Pseudomonas sp. TJI-51; assembly: GCF_000190455.2. NCBI lineage: Bacteria > Pseudomonadati > Pseudomonadota > Gammaproteobacteria > Pseudomonadales > Pseudomonadaceae > Pseudomonas > Pseudomonas sp. TJI-51. The sequence goes on along the minus strand of NZ_AEWE02000128.1, from coordinate 23,177 downwards.
GAAGATGCGACTGGCGCAGAGGGCCAAGGGTTCACCGCGTTTGACCAACGGGAGCGGCGACTGACAGGTTGAACTTTGCCGGCGCAGACGATTCCACCGGGTAAGCGCCCAGGCGCGCAAGCCTAGGAATTGACCTGCCAACCCCGGAGGCAAACATGGCCAGACACATCATTCATTTCACCGGGCCGATCAATTCATCGACCTGTGGCAACCTGATCAATACCTGCTCAAAGGCATTGCAGCAGGGCGCCGAGGTGCTGCAACTGAACATCGCTACCATGGGCGGCGAGTGCAGCTACGGCTTTACCTTGTACAACTTCCTGCGGGCGCTGCCGGTGCCGGTGCATACGCACAACCTGGGCACCGTCGAGTCCATGGGTAATATCCTGTTCCTGGCCGGGGAGTGGCGCACGGCATGCAGCTACAGCAAGTTCCTGTTCCACCCGTTTCACTGGACCTTGCATGGCTCGGTCGACCATTCACGCATGGCCGAATATACGATGAGCCTGGATTATGACCTGCAGCTGTATGCGCAGATTGTGGCCGAGCGCACACAAGGTGCGCCCGAGGTGCTGGATGTGCCGCGCTACCTGATGGCGTACCCGCGGATTCTGGGGCCGCAGGAGGCTCTGCAAAGCGGCGTGATCCATGCCGTCGACGAGATGCCGATCACGCTGGACATGAACCAGTGGAGCGTGCACGCCTGAGGTTCATGCCGGCCGACCATCAGTAAGGCACCGTGCCGCTCAAGGTTTCGATGGCCTCCACCAGTTCGTCGTAGCCGACCGGCTTGTTCAGGTGCCGGTCGAAGCCGGACTGGCGTGACTTGTGCTGGTCTGCGCTGGCACCGTAACCGGTGAGGGCAATGGCCGGGGTGTGGCGCAGATGGGCGTGGCTGCGCAGCGCCTTGATCAAGGCATGGCCATCCATCACCGGCATGCCGATGTCGGAGAGGATGATGTCGAACGCCTCACCGGAGGCCACCTCCAGCGCCTCGCGGGGGCGGCTGAAGGCGCGCACGCTGGCGTTTTCCATTTCCAGCAGCTCTTGCATGATCTCCAATACCTCTACCGAGTCATCCACCAGCAACACGCGCACGCCGTGCAGCCGGCCCTCCCGGGAATGCTCTGCAGGGTTGGCGCAAGGCGGCGACTGCACGTTGCACAGGGGCAGGCAAACGGAGAAGGTGCAGCCCAAGCCCAAGCCGGCTGAACTGGCCTGCACGGTGCCGCCCTGGGCTTCGACCAACTGGCGTACCAACGAAAGGCCGATGCCCAGGCCTTCACGGTTCTGATTGGCCAGTTGGGGAGCCTGGCTGAACAGGTCGAAGATGTGCTCCAGGCTGTCAGGGCTCAAGCCTACGCCCTGGTCAATCACCTGCAGGCGTGCCTGTTGATCGTCACGGCTCAACACCAGGCGTATCTCACTGCCTGCCGGGCTGAATTTCAGGGCATTATTCAGCAGGTTCCAGATGATCTGCTCCAGGCGCGTGACATCGCCTTCGATCATCACTGGCAAGCCGTCGGCAGGCAGCTCCAGGCGCACCAGACAGGGGTGTTGCTCAGCCACCACCACAGCGTGGATGCCGCGCAGGATGGCGCCAAGGTCTACCGGCTCGGTCTTGAGCTTGAGCTTGCCGGTACGGATGCGTGCCACATCCAGCAGGTCATCGATGATCCTGGCCTGGCTGCCAACCGCCTCGCAGATGGTGGCAACGGCCTTGCTGGCGTTGCCGATCTGCTTGATCGAGGGCAGGCGGCGGAGCATTTCCGCATTCAGCTGAATCAGGTTCAGTGGGTGCTTCAGTTCATGCGACATGATGGCGAAGAACTCGTCCTTCATGTGGCTGGTGGTTTGCGATTCCGCCAGCTGCTTGCTCAAGCGTTCTTCGCCCAGGCGCACATGCTCTTCGGCAGCGTGGCTGCTGCTGATGTCGATGAAGGTCAGGACGGTGCCGTCGATTTTCTGCTCGCTGGAGCGGTAGGGCAGCAGGCGTGCCAGGTACCAGTGGTCGCGCTGGCCGCCAACTTCCCGCTCGATAACGGCCTCACCCTGGGCCACGGCGCGGGCATCATCAGCCATGGCCGGGTAGTCCAGGCGGTGCGTGATGTCGAGCAATGAGCGGCCGGTATCGACCGGTAAAATGTTGAACAGGTCGGCGGCGCGCGGCGTGAACCAGCGGATATGCAGGTTGCGGTCGACGAACACGGTGGCGATTTCGGTGCAGGCGATCAGGTTGCTGAGGTAGTCGTTGACCTTGTCGGTCTCTTCCACCTTGTTCTTCAACTCGTAGTTGACGGTAAGCAACTCTTCGTTGATGGACTGCAGCTCTTCCTTGCTGGTTTCCAGCTCTTCGCTGGCCGAACGCAGCTCTTCGTTGATTGCCTGCATTTCTTCGTTGGAGGCCGTGAGTTCCTCGCTGGATACCTGCGACTGCTCGATGGTTTCCTGCAGCTGCAGGCGGGTACGCTGGAGTTCACGCTCCAGGTTATGCAGGACCATGCTGTCGGTCTGGCGGATGACGCCCGGCAGTGGCAGGGAAGGGTCGGGCGCCCGCTGCTCGAACACCACCAGCAGGCAATCGCCGTTGTGCACGTCGTCCTTGTAAGGCTGCACGGTGATTTCCACCTGCAACGGCTGCAGGCCATCGCCCAGGTCGACCGGCCGGGAGGTGACCGCTTCGGTGCCTTGGCGCGCCTGGAACAGCGTACTGCGCAGCGCCAGGCGCAGGCTCGGCAGCACCAGGCCGAGCAGATTGCGGCTGGGCTCGCCGCCGCCCAGTTGCAGGAAGCGCCCGACACCTCCGCTCATGTGCAGGATATTGCCGTCCACATCCGCGATCAGGCTGGCTGGCATGCGCATGGCCAGCGCGCGGTGGTGCAGCTCGGCATAGGAGGGCTTGCGCCCGGGCTTGACCTTGGCCAACGGGTCCAATGGCAGGCTGGCGCCAGTACTGCCCGGCACCTGCCGCTCGGCGCGGCGCCCGGCATTGCTGACGTCACGGGCGCGGAAGATACGGTTACGCTTGTCCACCGGCGCGAACAGTTCACCCACCACGTCGGCTGACTCGGACGAGCCCAGGAACAGATGGCCGCCAGGGCGCAAGGCAAAGTGGAACATCAACAGGATGTCGCGTTGCACTTCGCGGTCGAGGTAGATCAGCAGGTTGCGGCAGACAATGAGGTCAATTTGCGAAAAGGGTGGGTCCGACAGCAGGTTGTGGCGCGCGAACAACACTTTTTCGCGCACTTCCTTGCGCACCCGGTAATGCTGGTCTTCCTTGACGAAGAACTGGCGCAGCCGGCTGGGCGGCACATCGGTCACGATCGCTTCGGAGTACAAGCCGGTACGGGCGATGCCAATGGCACGCTCATCGAGGTCGGTGGCAAACACCTGGACCTTGCGGTTGCGCTGCTCCAGCGCAAGTTGCTCACAGATCAGCATGGCCAGGCTGTAGGCCTCTTCGCCGGTGGAGCAGCCGGCCGACCAGACGCGGATCTCGTCATGGCCGTCGACGGGGTCATGCTCGCTGGCCAGTTGCGGCAGCACGTGCCGCTCCAGGGCCTCGAAGGCTTCGCGGTCGCGGAAGAAATTGGTCACGCCGATCAGCATGTCTGCCAGCAACGCCGTGGACTCGGCCGGGTTCTGCTCGAGGTAGTGCAAGTAGCCGGCGAGGTTGCTTTGCCCGGTCACGTGCAGGCGGCGTTCAATGCGCCGCAGCACGGTGGCGCGCTTGTAGTGCTGGAAATCGTGCCCCGTGTTGCTGCGCAACTGCAGGAGGATCTCCTCCAGCAGCGGCTCGCTGGCCTGGGCGTCGCCTACGCGGGTGCCCAGCGCCGGGGGCAGGGTGTCATCGTCGATTTCCGGCAATCTGACCTGGCGAGCGTTACGCCACAGCTCCAGCAGCTTTTGTGGCATCTCGGCCACGGGCAGCACCAGGTCGACCATGCCGGTTTCGATGGCAGCCCGGGGCATGCTGTCGTACTGGGCATCGTCCGGGGTCTGAACCAGGGTCACGCCGCCTTGCTCCTTGATCCGCGACAGCCCCACGGCACCGTCGGCGCCGGTGCCCGACAACACCACGCAGAATGCATGGTCCTTGTGCACGTCGGCCAGGTCGCGGAAGAACAGGTCAATGGCCACGTGGTCGCCACGGCGGCGATTGGCGGGGGACACGCGCAGGTAGCCGTCATTGGTCGAGAGGCGATTGGCCGGGGAGATGACATACACATGGTTGCGCTCGATCGGCACCGGCTCGGTGACTTGGCGCACGGGCATCTGCGTGGTGGCCTGGATGATCCGGTCGGCCACGCTCTGATGATCCGGCGACAAGTGCAGCACCACCACGAACGCCATGCCGCAGTCGCTTGGCATATGCCGAAACAGCGTGCAGATGGCCTCCAGGCCACCCGCGGAGGCACCGATGCCCACCACCGGAAAGTCCAAGTGGCTTGGGCTGAGTGCAGGGTTTTGCGGCGCGGCGGGTTGCTTGGGCGAGGACTTCATCGACGGAGCCTTGTACAAGAGCCTTACGGGCGGTGCGTGACTGTGCAGTCACACCCGGATAGTGGGGCGATTATAGGCCGCTGCCCTGCAGTTGTGACTGCTGCATGCGCGATAAAGTGCGACCCGCCTGCAAACGGGGCGCAAATAGTTGGCCTGCACGTGTTTCGGGCCACCGGTCAGCTGCCGTCAAAACGTGTGAGCCAAGCGGGCAATTGCAGGTTCGGAATCTGAACATGGCAACCTTGTGTGTGCACTGTATGAACGCACAGGTTGTGCGACCGCCTATTCATCGCAAGGAGAAACCACATGGCTCAAGATCAGGAAGGTACCCGCCAGCGCGGCGGAACCAAAGAAACCAATCCGGGCAATTTCGCCAACGACCGTGAGCGGGCATCGCGCGCTGGGCACAAAGGCGGCCAGGCTTCGGGCGGCAACTTCGCCAATGATCGCCAGCGGGCATCGGAAGCCGGACGCAAAGGTGGCCGGAACAGCCACGGCAGCCGCAGCGCNNCCCCCGCCAGCCGCAGCGAGTGAAGGTACTGCGCGAGCGGTAGTGTGCCTGTAGGCGTCCACCGCTCGGGCGCCGCTGGTGCCTGTCGATCGATATTTTTTTGAATCTTCTGCTGCTGCCCCGATCAATCAGGGTGTCATCCATGGAGAAGAGGAGGCCCCTGCGATGCCTGCCCCACAGCTGTTCATCATCGATTACCAACTGCATGGTCAGCCGCGCAGTTTCATCATTCGCCTGGACCGCCTGGACAATGCCGAAGCCTGGCATTGGGCAAGTTGCGATGCGGGCATTGGGATCATCCCCAAATTCGGGCGGGAAAAGATCAGGAAGGTCAGCCGCCCGATGGCTGAACGGTATGGGATTACTGCGGTGAGCTGGCGCCTGTCGGGGAGCAAACCGAATCAGTCGGTGGGCGACCCTGCGGCCATTGTCTAGCGGCAGCGCAGGGGCTGCTGCGGTCCCCTCCGCCCGCAGATGGCCCCAGTTCCAAGTACCGATTTGCTGAGAAATGAGGGGAGCGGCCTGCAGCCGCTCCCCTCGCATGTTTCTGACAACTTTCGCGTTACAGCACCTTGTCGAGTGTGATCGGGAACTCCCTCACGCGTTTGCCGGTTGCGTGGTAGATGGCGTTCGCCACTGCGGCAGCCACGCCGACCACGCCGATTTCGCCCACACCCTTGGACCCCAGCTCATTGACGACATCGTCGTGCTCTTCAACAAAGATCACGTCGATATCACCACAGTCCGCGTTCACCGGGATGTGGTACTCCGCAAGGTTGTGATTGACGATGCGACCCAGGCCATGGTCGGTCAAGGCCTCTTCGTGCAGTGCCATGCCGATACCCCATACCACGCCGCCCAGGATCTGGCTGCGGGCCGTTTTCGGGTTGACCACGCGGCCCGCCGCCACGGCGCTGACCACTCGGGTGACCTTGATCATGCCAAGGTCTTCGTCGACCTGGACTTCGACGAACACCGCCGAGTGGGTCGCCGTGGAAAACGGTTGGCGCCTTGCACCAGGCTCAGCGTCGATTTGCACTTCGAACTGCGCGCCGGGGGCACTGGCGACGATATCTGCCAAGGCCACGCGAACACTACCCGCGTGCAGATAACCATCCGCGAAGACGATGTCCTCCCGCGCTGTGCTCGCCACCTGCGGATGCACCTTGCGCGCATGCTCCAGCACCTTGGTACGCAACACCTGGCAAGCCTGGCGCACGGCCGAGCCTACCGACGATACCGTGAACGACCCGCCCTGCAGGGGCGCGGTGGGCAGGGACGAGTCACCGAGCACGAAGGTGACATCCTCCACGCTGACGCCCGCAGCGTCGGCTGCAATTTGGGTCATGACGGTGTAGGTGCCGGTGCCGATATCGGTGGTGGCGCTGCTCACAGTGAGGTGGCCTTGGGCATCCAGGCGCGCTTTCGCGCTGGCCTTCATTTGCATAGCCTCCCAGACGCCGCCCGCCATTCCCCAACCGACCAATTGGTTGCCAGTGCGCATGCTGCGCGGTTGCGGGTTGCGGTGCTGCCAACCGAAACGCTCACTGCCTTGCTGATAGCACGCCAGCAGTTCTTTGCTGGAGTAGGGCTTGCCCTCGTTGCCGTTGTTGGCGGCAAAATTACGCCGGCGCAGCTCTACCGGGTCGATATCAGCGGCACAGGCAAGCTCATCCATCGCGCACTCAAGCGCGACCACGCCTGAACCGGCCCCAGGGGCACGCATGTCAAGTGGCGTGTACACATCCAGCGAGGCCAGGCGGTAGTTGAGTTCAACGTTGTCGCACTGGTAGAGCATGCCGCTCCATTCCACCAGGTGCTCGGTGAAGTCTTCGAAGCGCGAGGTCTGCCCCAGCCCATCGTGACCGACAGCCAGCAAGCGCCCATCTGCATCTGCCCCCAGGCGCAAACGCTGCTCGGTGCGGGGCCGGTAGCCGAACGTGAACATTTGCTGGCGCGTGAGGGTGACGCGCACAGAGCGCTGAAGATGCAGCGCCGCCATCACTGCCAGGGGCAGCTGGTACTGCGGGCGCAGGCCCGAGCCGAAGGCACCGCCGACGAAGGCTGCGTGCACACGGATCTGGGCCTTCGGCAGGCCGAATACCTTGTGCAGGTAGTCCTGGCAGTTCTGCGTGCCTTGGGTCTTGTCATGAATTTCCAGGCTGCCGTCGGGCTTGTAGTGCACGGTGGAGGCGTGGGGCTCCATCGGGTTGTGGTGCTCGTTGGCAGTCAGGTAGGTGGCATCGACCTGCACGGGTGCCCCAGCGAAACTGCCAGCGAAGTCGCCACGCGGGGCCGGTGTTTCTGCCGGCGCCACATGCGACGCCTTGGTAGCGCCCAGGTCTGTCTCGTGAGGTTCCTCGGCGTATTCGATCCGGATCAATGAGCCTGCATACCGGGCCACCTCCAGGGTGTGCGCCACCACCAGCGCCAGGGGTTGCCCGCTATACAGCACTCGATCGTTGAACAGGGGCCGAAAGGGCGCGCCCTCAGCTGCATCGGCGTCGCTGTAGTCATCGTCATAACTGGAAATATGCGGACGATGCCCATGGTCGAGCACCGCGACAACGCCGGGTACGCCCAGCGCCTCGGTAGCGTCGATGCGCAGTACACGGCCGCGGGCGATGGTACTGGACACCACGCTGCTATGGAGCAGGCCGTCTTTTGGGTATTCGCCCGCATAGCGTGCCTGGCCGGTGACTTTAGCCACGCCATCCACGCGATCCAGAGGGGTACCGACTACCGATTTGTTGTTGACCATGGTCATGCCCCCCCACCAGCGGCACGGTGCGCCGCGTCAGTCAATGCACGCACGATTGCACGCTGCGCCAATGTTACTTTGAAACCGTTGTGGCTCAGCGGCTGTGCGCCCTGAAGCAGCGCCTGTGCGGCGTTATCGAACAGCGCCTCGGAAGGCACCTGGCCAACCAGCAGGCTTTCCACCGCCGGGTCGCGCCATGGTTTGTGCGCTACACCGCCCAGCGCCAGGCGGGCGTGCTGAATCACATCGCCATCCAAGCGCAAAGCCGCAGCGACCGACACCAGCGCAAACGCGTAGGAGGCTCGGTCTCGAATTTTCAGGTAGCGGTAATGCTGTTCGAACAGCGGTGGCGGCAGCTCTACGGCCGTTACCAGTTCATCGGCTGCCAGCTGGTTATCACGCTCCGGATTGTTCTCCGGCAGGCGATGGAAATCTGCGAACGGGATCTGGCGTTTGCCAGCCGGTCCCTCTACGTGCACCACGGCTTCGAGTGCTGCCAGTGCTACGCACATGTCGGACGGATGAGTGGCCACACAGGCCTCACTGGCGCCAAGAATGGCGTGTATGCGGTTGCGGCCGCTACGAGCAGGGCATCCGCTGCCGGGTTCACGTTTGTTGCAGGGGGTGCCGGTATCGTAGAAGTAGTAACAGCGTGTGCGCTGGAGCAAGTTGCCGCCGGTACTGGCCATGTTTCTCAACTGCGGTGAAGCGCCCGCCAGGATAGCCTGTGACAGCAACGGGTATTGTTGCTCGATCATCGGGTGCCAGGCCAGGTCGGCATTGCTGACCAGGGCACCGATCATGACGCCACCGTTGGCAGTGGGGTGCAGCCCATCCAGCGCCAAGCCTGAGATATCAATCAGGCGCTCGGGGCGGACCACGTTTTCCTTCATCAGGTCGACCAGGTTGGTGCCCCCGGCGATGAAGCGCGCGCTGTCGCCAGCCAGGCTCACGGCTTCGCTGACTGTCGCAGGCTTGTGGTAGCTGAAGGGCATCATGGCTTCGCCCCCCGTTGTGGTTGATCCGGGTGTGCCATCAGCGGCTGGGCTTCTTCGATCGCGGCGACGATGTTGCCATAGGCACCACAGCGGCAAAGGTTGCCGCTCATCTGCTCGCGAATGGCCTCACGGTCGGCACGTCCTTCACGCACAAGCCCGACGGCAGAGCAGATCTGCCCAGGTGTGCAATACCCGCACTGAAACGCATCGTGGGTGATGAAAGCCCGTTGCATAGGGTGCAGCACGTCGCCGCTGGCCAGCCCCTCGATGGTCACCAAGTCTGCGCCGTCGCACATGATGGCCAGGGTCAGGCAAGCATTGACGCGCTTGCCGTCGCGCAACACCGTGCAGGCGCCACATTGGCCGTGGTCGCAGCCTTTTTTGGTACCTACCAGGTCCAGCTGTTCACGCAACAGGTCGAGCAGGGTGGTCCACGGGTGGACAGCCAGTGTTCGTGGCTGACCATTGAGGGTCAGGTAGATGGGGTGTTCTGCAGCCCCATTGGAAGAGAGCGCGCTCATGGAAGGTCCTCACGGTCAGGGTTCACGCAGTTGGCTGCGTCTTTGTTGTGCGACCTGGGCGGTTGCAGAAACGTTCCACCGGTTTGCCAGGCGTGGAAAGGTGGCTGCGGGCATGGCGGGACGCGTGCAGGCGTTATGGTGGTGCCGCGGGACTGAGAGCGAAGCTCACGGCTACTGGCCGGTAGCCGAGAAGGGATGAGCGGGCGAGGGCAAGAACCGTGGCTGACGTAAGCTGAGAGCTGACGGAAAAGCCGGTGATAGAATTGACTGGCATGATTTACTGACACTGTTTCATGCCGTCCCTGAAGCTACACGGCGTCGGGTTGGTCTTGACCGTCATGTTGATCAGATCGAATCGAGCCGCAATGTCTTCACTAAAGCACGGTACCGGTACGAGAAAGATGCTCGGCAATTTTACTGCACGGGGTTGGTCGGTGTGCTGCAGGATGTGATTCCGCGTGTCGTTGAGTACCACAAGGAATGTGGCTCAACAGATCCGTTCATTGAGAATTTCGAGATGCATGGTGATGGACTAACCATCATGGTTTGAGGGAGTGTTCTAAGGGATGTGCAGTCCTCCCAGGTGGCGAGCATCGCCTGCAGCGGCTCCAAGACCACCGCGGTTTTCTTCCGCACGGATACGCCTCGGCGCGCCTGGGCCTTGCGTGCCTCGCGAAGAAGCCTCTTCACTGCAGGAGCATCACTTGGGTTATCCAATTGTTCATGCGAGAGATGTACTGAGCCGAGCGCAGGTCTTTGTCGGGCGTTCAGGCAGCACAGCGGCTTGCAATTGCCTCCCGGCCGGATGCTCGAACGACAAGTCGCCGCGCACGGTGCAGTCCTCGACAATGCTTCCTGCGTCCAGCACCACAACCCGCTGGCAGAAGTAGTGCACTAGGCTCAGGTCGTGGGTGATCAGCACGAAGGCGGTCCCCTTGTCGCGACGCAGCGCTTGGAGCCGTTGTAACAGTTGCAGTTGCAGCACACGATCCAGATTCGAAAGCGCTTCGTCGAGCACCACCAGCTTTGGCGAGATCGCCAGTGCTCGGGCGATGTTGGCACGTTGCAACTGACCACCGCTGAGCTGTTGCGGCAGGGTCGCGGCATGCTCGGCGCCCAGCCCCATCTGCTCCAGCAGCTCCACTACCCGTGCGTGGCGGGCTGTCTCATTTAAGGTGCTCAGGTGACGCAGGGGCTCGGCGATGCTCCAGCCGATGCTGCGCTGCGGGTTGAATGCGCCCGGCGCGTCCTGGAACACCAACTGCACGGCGCGCTGGAAGGCCCGTGCCTGTTCGCCGCGCAGCTGATTGACCGGCTGTCCCGCGAAGGTCACCAGGCCTTGGCTAGGGGTTTCCAGCCCGAGCAGCAGGCGGGCGAGGGTACTTTTGCCACTGCCGCTACTGCCCAGCAAACCAAGTGATTCGCCCGCATGCAGCTGCAGGTCGATGCCGTCGAGTACTTGGAGCCAGGCGCGTTTGTGCAGCAGCCCGCCGGTGCGGTAGCGATGACTCAGATCGTGGGCGTGCAGCAGGCTCATAGAGGGCTCCCGCAGAGGGCCTGGTGGGCTTCGAGAAGGGTTCGAGCGGTGCCGCTGGCCGGACGCTCGAACAGATCGTGCACGGGCTGGCGTTCGACGATGCGGCCAGCGTCCATAACGGCCACCTGATCGGCGCAGCGGGCGACCACGCCCATGTCGTGGGTGACCAGCAGCACCCCCAGTCCATGCCGTTCGACCAGCGCCATCAGGATATCGAGAAAACGTGCCTGGCTTACGGCGTCAAGGTCGCTGGTGGGCTCGTCGGCCAGCAGGAACGGGGTTTCGGCCATCAGCGCCAGTGCGATCATCATGCGTTGCAGCATGCCGCCGCTGAGCTGAAAGGCGAACGATTGCAAGACCCGAGCATGATCCGTCAGCCCCACGGCCCTTAGGCTGTCGGTCATGCGCTCGCGGGCGGCGGCGCCGGTGGTGCCGTGCAGGCGCAGCGTCTCCAGTCCATGGCTGGCCATGTTGCGTACTGGGTTGAAGGCACTGCGCGGGTTTTGCAGCACCAGGCTGGCCAAGCGGCCTCGTGCCTGGGCGGCGCTTACCGGCTGGCCGTCGAGCAGCATTTGGCCCTGCGTGCGCACAACGCCGGCCGGCAACAGGTCGAGCATGCCCAGGCAACTCAGTGACTTGCCCGAACCACTGGCCCCGACCAGGGCGCAGACTTCGCCGCGACGCAGTTGCAGGTCCACGCCTTGCACCAGCAGGCCGGCCTGGGCCTCGATATGCAAGTCACGGACTTCGAGGGTCGATGGGGTCATCTAGTGGTGCTCCCGGGATGGGTCGAGGCGGTCGCGCAGGGCATCGCCCAGCAGGTTGAAGGCCATCACCGAGAAGAAGATCATCAGCCCCGGCAACAGCAGCAGTTGTGGGTGGGTCCAGATGAACTCCTTGGCGTCGTTGATCATCACGCCCCATTCGGCGGTCGGTGGCGACACCCCCAGGCCCAGGAAGGACAGGCCCGAGACATGCAGCATCATGTGCCCGATGTCCATGGTCGCCAGCACCAGCAGCGGGCCAGCGATATTGGGCAGCACATGCTGGCGCAGGCGGGTCCAGCGCGAAGCGCCGGCCAGCCGTGCGGCGAGCACGTATTCGCGCCCGCGCTGGGCGATCACCAGGCCGCGCACCATGCGTGCGTACCAGGCCCAATGTGACAGGGCGATGGCGACGACCACATTGGTCAGGCCGGTGCCGAGCAAGGTGACGAAGAAGAACGCCAGCACCAGGGTCGGGAAGGTCATGAACATGTCGCACAGGCGCATCAGCCACAGGTCTATCCGCCCGCCGACGAAACCCGCTACGCCGCCCACGGCCAGCCCGAGGGCCAGGACCAGTGCCAGGGTCAGCATCACGCTGCCCAGCGACAGGCGGGTGCCGACGATCAGGCGCGAGAGCAGGTCGCGGCCCAGGTGGTCGGTGCCCAGCCAATGGCTGGCGTCCGGTGGCATCAGGCGCTGGCTGAGTTCGACCAGGTCGGGATCGTGTGGCGCCAGCCACTGGCCGAGCACGGCCAGTACCACCAGCAGGCCGACCAGCACCGAACCCAGAACCAGGCCAGCATGACCGGCCAATGCCGGTCGACGAATTACCGAGAGCGTGCTCATGCGCTTGCGCCCTCCAGCCGGCTGCGCGGGTCGAGCCAGGCGTAGCAC
>NZ_AEWE02000128.1:10360-10597 GCF_000190455.2 Pseudomonas sp. TJI-51 | reverse complement strand
CCGCCGAGACGGCGAAGCGGCCCACGCCGGGCCAGGCGAAGATGGTCTCGATCACCAGCGCGCCCCCAATCAACTCGCCGACGTGCATGCCGGTGGCGGTGACGAAGGGCAGCCAGGCGTTGCGCAGCACATGGTCGCGCCAGACCTGACGCTCGGGCAGGCCGCGGGCGCGGGCATAGGTGACATGCCGCTGGCCGCTGGCTTCGAGCAGGCTGGCGCGCAGCAGGCGGGCGTTGA
>NZ_AEWE02000128.1:0-10292 GCF_000190455.2 Pseudomonas sp. TJI-51 | reverse complement strand
GCAGCCAGCCCAGCCACAGCGAGAACAGCGCGATCAGCAAGAATGCCAGCCAGAAGTTGGGCATCGACACGCCAAGGAAGGTCACCGCGCGCACCGCATGGTCGGGCCAGCGGCCCTGCCAGCGTGCCCCTAGCAGCCCCAGCGGAATCGACAGCAGCAGTGTGCAAGCCAGGGCCAGGCCGCCGAGTTGCAAGGTGGCGGGCAGGTAGTACAGCAGGTCATCGAGCACCGGCCGCCCGGTGAGGTAGGAGATCCCGAAGTCCAGGTGCAGCGCGTTCCACAGCCAGCTCAGGTATTGCGCGTACAGGGGCCGGTCCAGCCCCAGGGTGTGGCGCACTTCGGCGATGGCCGCATCGGTCGGCGGGATGTGCGACAGGCGCAGGTAATCCAGCGCCGGGTCCGTGCTGCCCAGGTGCAACAGCACGAACACCAGCAGCGACACGCCGAACATCACCGGTACCAGCAACACCAGGCGCATCAAGATGTAGCGCAGCATGTCAGGGCTCCTGCCGGGGTGTCATGGCCTCGAACGGCACGTCGAACAGGGTGCTGCCGAACTGCACGTGTGCTACCGAGTCACGCCGCACGCTGATGGCGGTGAGGTGCGAGATCGGCAGGTACACCGCCTGTTCGTGCAGGGTGGTGAGGATGAAACGGTACTGCTCGGCGCGTTGTCGCTCGTCGGTGCTGGCCAGCACCTGGCCGATGCGTTGGTCGAGCTCGTCCTTGATCGCCAGGCCGCGCTGGGCCATGTAGTCGGCATGCCCGGCATAGCGCATCGAGCTGACGAACGAATGCGGATCGTAAGGAGCGCCCCAGGTATCGGCGAAGATCATGCCGAAATCACCGTCGCGCTGGCGGCGAACCAAGCCACCTTCTTCCACGGCGCGCAGCTCGATGTGGATACCGACCTTGGCCAGCTCGCCTTGCAGCACTTCGGCCAGGCTTTTCTGCAGGGCGCTGGTGCCGAGAAACACCAGTTCGATTGTAAGTGGCTCGCCGCCCTTGCTGCGCACGGACGCGCCGGGGGCGAGTGTCCAGCCTGCGGCCTCCAATTCCTGCATCGCCTGAGCGGGGTCGTACGGGTAGGGTTTCAGACCGATGTCTGCGTACGGCATGTTGCTGGCGAACAGTGTGTCGGCCTTGGGCTCCAGGCCGTAAAGGATCTTGTCGATGATTGCCTGCTTGTCCACCGCCTCGTTGATCGCCTGGCGCACCGCCAGGTCGCGGGTGGCACCACGGCCAGTGTTCATGGCCAGCGTGCGCGTAGCCAGTGGCGCCGACAGTGCCGTGGCATAGCCCTGGTCGCGCAGGCGCACGAAGGTGCCTGCGGTGATCTCGCCTGCGGCGCCCTGGATCAGATCCACTTCACCAGCCTGTAGCGCCAGCGCACGGCTGTTGGGGTCGGGGATGACCTTGACCATGACTTCGCCGTAGGCCGGCTTCGGCCCCCAGTACAGCGGATTGCGCACGAAGCGGTCGAACTCGCCCAGACGAAACTCGGCACGTACCCAGGGCCCGGTACCGACGGGCTGCCCAGGCTTGGCAGCAGGCGCGCCGAAGCGCAGCGGGCGAACCTGGGCCAGCTCCATCAGGGTGGGGTAGTAAGGGTGCTTGAGCACCAGGCGCAAGGTCAGCCGATCAGGGGCCTCTACGTGGTCGAGGGTGCTGACCAATTCCATCCAGCGGTGGCGTTGGCGGTTAGCCAGGACCGCATCTAGGTTTGCCTTGGCGGCCGCAGCATCGAACACAGTGCCATCGCTGAAGCGCACCCCGTCGCGCAGGGTGAAAGTGTAGGTCTTGCCGTCCTCGGACACCTTCCAACCGGTCGCCAGCCACGGCTCGACAGTACCGGCGTGGGTGTAGCGCACCAGCGGCTCATACACCATCGCCTGGGCGTACATCTGATTCGGCGAGTAGCCGCGCGGGTCGAGTGGGCCCGCGTTGACGGGCCAGGAGTACACCAGTGTCGGGTTTGGCGCCTGGATGTCGGCGGCTTGAGCGAAGGTGCTCGCCGCGAGCCAGAAGATGCCCCACAGGGCGGGCTTTCGTTTGCCAGGCTGCTGCTTCACACTGCGTCCCCCACTTCAACGGAGGCCGTAGGCTAAAGAAGGGTGGGTATGATGTCTATCTAAAATCATCTTACTGGAAGTTACAAAATGCAACGGATCACCATCACGCTGGACGAAGAGCTGCTGGATCTCATCGACCGGCGGGTGGAGGCGCAGGGCTATCAAGGGCGCTCGGAGGCCATTCGCGATCTGCTGCGCAGCGGCCTGCGTGAAGCCGAGGCGTTGCCCGACGAGGTCCCGTGCGTGGCGGTGGTCAGCTATCTGTACGACCACGCCAGCCGCGAATTGCCTAAGCGCCTCAACCAGACCCTGCATGCCCACCATGAACTGACGCGCTCAACATTGCACGTGCACCTGGATGCCGGCCGTTGCCTGGAAGTTTCGGTGCTGCAAGGGCCGAGCGGGGCACTTGACCGCCTGTCCCGACAATTGACGGTGGAGCGTGGAGTCGAGCATGGGCATGTGCATGTCCTTCCCGCGCCACGGCATGGGGAAGGTGAGTGAGCCCGTCCCTTGGGTTGCCGCCTGCGCTTGACGTGGCGGCACTTTGATGTTCCCCTGCGCGCCTGTTTCAGGTGCCCCTTGCCGTCGAGCCTGGGGTGAAACGGGAAGCCGGTTCGTCATCGCGTGATGATCAGTCCGGCGCTGCCCCCGCAACGGTATGCGAGCGAAGCATTCGAAAGACCACTGTGCCCTGGCATGGGAAGGTGAATGCTTCATGACCCTCGCGAGCCCGGAGACCGGCCTGAAGCATGTATAGGCAACCCGCGGTGGGCGGGCGCAGGCCGGTTTGCGTAGGCGCACGCCTGCGTTTCCCTGTGCGTTTATCCCTCCGGGCTTCTTCCATTCCTGCTTCAAGTGGAACGACATGTCCCGACTTTCGCTGTTCAGTCCTTTGCCCGCTTCTGTGCTGCGTGCCAGCCTGGCGCCCTGCCTGTTGCTGTGCGTTTCGGCCCAGGCCGCCGAAACGGATCAAGCCCTGGCCTTGCCGGCCACCGATGTGACCGGTGTCGCAGTGGTGAACCCTCAGCCAGACCTGCATACGCCGACCACCAGCGGCTCGCGCCTGAATCTCACTGCTTTGGAGACGCCTGCCAGTGTCACCAGCATCAGCTCGGCGCAAATCCTCGAGCGCAACAATGCCAGCGTCCAGGACGCGGTGACCCGCTCCCCCGGTATCACCTTCATCGGCACACCCGGCAACGGCGGCACGGCCCTGTCGGCGCGGGGCTTTACCGGGCACAGTTCGACCATGCAGTTGTATGACGGCACCCGCCTGTATGTCGGTGCGGGCACGGTCACCTTCCCGGTAGACACCTGGTCGGTTGAGCGTATCGATATCCTGCGTGGCCCGGCGTCGGTGCTGTACGGCGAAGGCGCCACCGGCGCGGTGGTAAACGTTGTGCCAAAAAAGCCGTTCGAGGGTGAGATCCGTAACCATTTTCGCCTGGGTTACGGCTCTGATGATCGTCGCCAGATGGCCCTGGACAGCGGTGGTTCGCTGAACGATACCCTCAGCTACCGGCTGAATTTGAACAAACTGGCCAGCAACGGCTGGGTCGACCGTGGCGATTCGCAGAGCCTCGCCCTCAGTGGCTCGCTGCGTTGGCAACCGAACGACGACCTGAGCTTCACCCTCAGCCATGACTACGCCGACCAGGACCCGCAGCAGTATTTCGGCACGCCGCTGGCGGACGGGCATTTGCGTGAGTCGCTGCGCGACCACAACTACAACGTCGACAATGCCGAAGTGCACTACAACGACCAGTCCACGCGGTTGGTCACCGATTGGCAGATCAACGACAACCTCAGCGCCAGCAATCAGCTGTACTTCCTCAAGGTCCAGCGCCGCTGGCGTAATGCCGAAAGCTACACCTGGCAACCGGGTGACCAGATCCTGCGCAGCAACTTCATCAGCATCAAGCAGACCGAGGAGCAGATCGGCGACCGCCAGACTTCCACCCTGCAGCACTCGCTGTTTGGCCTGGACAGCCAGACGGTGCTCGGTGCCGATTACAACTCCATCCGTTTCGTGCGCAAGCACGACTTCGGCAACACCCTGAGCGACACCGTGCCGCTGTCCGGTTCCGGGGGTGGCGAGTACATCAGCAACGACCCGTTCCGCAGCCGCGAAGCCAACCAGGCCCGGCAGTTCTCGCTGTTTGCCGAAAACCGCACACAGTTGACCGAACGCCTGTCGCTGATCACAGGCGTGCGCCGCGACCAGGTGCACCTGAACCGCAAGGACTTGCTCGCCGACACCCGCAGTGATCGCAGCCTGTCGGGAGACAACTGGCGGGCGGGGCTTGTGTTCGCCCTGACCGAGGACCTGTCGGTCTACGGCCAGTACGCCACTAGCACCGAGGGCGTGAGCAACCTGCTGACCCTCAACGCCGCCCAGCAGCAATGGGACCTGAGCACGGCCAAGCAGACCGAGGTCGGCATCAAGCAGATGCTGCCCGAAGGGCGAGGGGAGTGGACGCTGGCGGCGTACCACATCGTCAAGAAGAAGTTGCTGAGCACCGACCCACTGAACCCTACTTTGCAACAGCAGGTAGGCCAGCAGTCATCGGATGGCCTCGAGGCGACCCTGGAACTGCGCCTGCCGTACGACCTGCAACTGTCAGCGAACGCGGCCTGGGTACGGGCCAGGTACGACGAGTTCGCCAGTGCCGGCAACGACTATTCCGGTAACCGGCCGATCAACGTGCCGCGGCGCACGGCCAACCTGTGGCTCAGCAAGGACTTCGGCGAGCGCTTCAGCGCAGGCGCCGGGGCCCGTTACGTCGACAGCCGCTATGCGGACAACGCCAACACCGTCAAGGTGCCAGGCTACACCGTGGTCGATACCAACTTCGACTGGCACGTACAAGCGGACCTGACCTTGGGCCTGCAGTTGAACAACCTGTTCGACCGCCTGTACGCCACCAGCACCGACAACAATGTCCGGCAGTGGTACCTGGGCGAGCCACGTTCGTTCTTCGTCACGGCGGACTACAGCTTCTGACACTGTTGCACCGGCCAGCCGGCCGGTGCCTTGCTGAGGTGGCACGGCATGACAACGCTGAATATCGAAGCCCTGGACTGGACGTTGAAGGCGCCGGGGCGCCAGCCAAGGACGCTGCTGCAAGGCGTGGACCTGCGGGTTGGCGCCGGTGAGTTCGTCGGCCTCATCGGCCCTAATGGCAGCGGCAAGAGCAGCCTGCTGCGCTGTGCCTATCGGGCCAGCGAGCCCAGCGCCGGACGTGTGCGGGTTGGCCAGGATGACATCTGGCAACGCCCGGCGCGCTGGTGCGCGCAACGCATCGCCGTGGTGCTGCAAGAGTTTCCCGAGGCATTCGGCTTGAGCGTCGGCGATGTCGCCAGCCTGGGCCTGGCGCCACACAAAGGCCTGTTCGACGGTGACAGCGCCGCGGACGTGCAGCGAGTCAACCAGGCGCTCGCCCAGGTCGGGCTTGGTGCCCACGCCGATCAGCCTTTCGCCACGCTGTCCGGTGGCGAGAAGCAGCGGGTTTTGCTGGCGCGGGCCCTGGTGCAGGCACCCGGGCTGCTGATCCTCGATGAGCCGACCAACCACCTCGACCCGCGCTATCAGCTGGAGCTGTTGCAGCACCTGCGCGGGCTGGAATTGAGCATCATCGCCAGCTTTCATGACCTGAACCTGGCCGCAGCTTTCTGCGATCGGCTGTATGTCATCGACGAAGGCCGCATCGTCGCCAGCGGCACGCCCAACCAAGTGCTGACCCGAGCTCTGCTCAAGCAGGTGTTCGGCGTCGATGCCCTGGTCGACCCGCACCCGCTGCATGCCTACCCGCGAATTACCTGGATCACCCAACCATGAACCTGCGCTACCTGACCTGGCTGCTGGCTGCCGTGATTGCATTGCCGGCCACGGCCAGTGACTATCCCTTGAGCGTGCGCAGTTGCGCGCGCGATGTGACCTTCGCGCAAGCCCCGCAACGGGTGGTGGTGCACGATGTGAACATGACCGCCATGCTGCTGCACCTGGGCTTGCGCGAGCGAATCGTCGGCTATACCGGTTTTACCCGCAACAAGCACCGCGATCCGTGGATCGACCAGGCGCTCGACGGCGTGCCGCAGTTGGCCAGCCGCTACCCTTCGATTGAGACCTTGCTGGCGGCCGACACGCAGCTGTTCTTCGCCGGCTGGAACTACGGCATGCACGTGGGCGGGCCGGTCACGCCGGTGACGCTCGCGCCGTTTGGCATTGCCGTGTACGAACTGAGCGAATCGTGCTCTTGGGTCATGCCGCAGCCGCGTGCCAGTGTTGGGGATGTGTACCGCGACCTGGACAACCTGGGGCGCATCTTCTCGGTCGAGCCAAGGGCGCAGGCACTGGAGGCACAGATGCGCGAGCGCATCGCGACGGTGCGCGCGGCCGTGGCGCACAAAAGCCAGCGGCCAAGGGTGTTTCTCTACGACAGCGGTGAAGACCGGCCGACCACCTCGGGCCGCCTGGGTATGCCCCAGGCGTTGATCGATGCGGCCGGGGGCAACAACGTGATGGAGGATGTCAACGCCAGCTGGACTCAGGTGAACTGGGAGAGTGTGGTGGAGCGCGACCCGCAAGTGATCATGATCGTCGATTATGGCCCGCAAAGTTGGCAGGCCAAACGCGATTTCCTGCTGCGCCAGCCGGCGCTCAAGGATGTGCAGGCCATCCGTGATCAACGCTTTGTGGTACTCAGCTACCTGCAGGTGACGCCGTCGGTGGAGAATGCGCAGGCCATCGAAGTGCTCGCCGAGGCGCTGCACCCACAGTCGCCGCCGGTGGCCCAGCCTTGATCGGCAGGGGCGGGCTGGCGGGGCATCGCGGACTCAATGCAATCCTGCTGACGCTGTTGTTGCTGTCGTGCCTTTGTGCCCTGGCCTTCGGCCCGGCGTCGGTGCCGCTGGCCCATGTGGCAGGCATCGTCGGCCAGAAGCTGGGCTTGAACCTTGACGGGGACTGGACCCATAGCCAGGCGCAGATCGTCTGGGTGATCCGCGCGCCCCGGGTGGTCCTGGGGGCGTTGGTGGGGGCTGGCCTGGCCCTGGTCGGCACCGCGCTGCAAGCGGTCACCCGAAACCCGTTGGCCGACCCGCACCTGCTCGGTGTCAGCTCCGGGGCGGCGTTGGGAGCGGTGCTGGTGATGCTCTACCTAGGCGAGTTCATCGGGGTCTTCAGCCTGCCGCTTGCTGCATTCGTGGGGGCCTCAGGCAGCATGCTGCTGGTGATCGCGGTGGCCCGGCGCGGCGCAGGCATGGAAAGCGACCGCCTGTTGCTGGCCGGAGTAGCGGTGTCGTTCGTGCTGATGGCGCTGGTCAATCTGCTGCTGTACACCGGCGATCAGCATGCGGCGGCCTCGGTGGTATTCTGGATGCTTGGCGGCCTGGGGGCGGCACGCTGGAACCTGATCTGGCTGCCGGCGCTGTGCGTGCTGGCCGGGCTGCTGGCATTGCGCTTGCTCGGGCGTGGCCTGAACGCCTTGATGAGCGGCGAGCAGACGGCGCTGAGCCTGGGCTTCAGCGGCAAGCGCCTGCGCCTGCAGGTGTTCGTCTGCACCTCGCTGCTGACCGGCGTGCTGGTGTCGCTCAGCGGAGCCATTGGCTTCGTCGGGCTGATGGTGCCCCACATGGCCCGTGCGCTGGTGGGCGCCGAGAATCGCCGACTGATCCCGGTCAGCGCATTGCTTGGGGCGATTTTCCTGGTCTGGGTGGATGTGGCGGCGCGCACTGTCATCGCGCCGCAAGACCTGCCGATCGGCATCGCCACGGCGGCACTTGGCGGGTTGTTCTTTATCCTGCTGCTCAAGCGCTAGTTGGCTGGTGAACTGAATCAGGTCTTGCCCTTGAGCTATCATCGACTAACCGTGTTTGACGCTTAAGGACCTGACCCATGCCTGCACATTTTGCAAGAACGATACTCACGACCGTAGCGCTGCTTGCCTCGGTCGCGACTGTCACACCCGCCTTTGCTCACGCCCATCTGAAGAGCGAAACACCTGCCGCGGACAGCACCGTTAAGGCGCCTACAGAGTTGCGATTGGTGTTCTCGGAAGGTGTCGAAGAAAAGTTCACCAAGGTCGAGATCACAACCGGTGGTGCGGCCGTTTCGGTGAAAAGCATCGCGACCGATCCGAGTGATAAAAAGACCCTCATCGTCACACCGGAGCAACCTCTGGCCGCCGGCCAGTACGAGGTTCAATGGCATGCCGTCTCGGTCGATACCCACAAAAGCGAAGGTCACTACGCGTTTACGGTAGGTAACTGAGTGCATGGACAGCGCGATAATCGTTTGCCGGTTCGTTCACTTTTCTATCGTGCTGATGATGTTCGGGGCCAGTTTGCTCAGGCCCCTGTTGCTGGGCTCCAACACAGGGGCCGTGGCGTATATGTCCCTGGATCAAGCACTCGACCGAGCGCTGCGGTTGCTCGCGCTGTTGTCACTGGTCAGTGGGCTTGGATGGTTGATGGTCACAGCGGCCAGCATGGCTGATTCCTGGCAGGCCGCAGTTGATGTGCAGGCTGTATTGCAGGTATTGCGCAGTACTTTTTTTGGCCGGGTCTGGGCGGCGCACCTGATCGTCAGCCTGGTACTGTTTGTATGCCTGTGTCTCAATCCCCGCCCGCCATTCAACTTGCGAGTCATTCTGAGCGGGTTTGTGCTCGCCTCTCTGGCACCGGTTGGTCACGTCGCCATGTTTGACGGTATCAGTGGGCAGCTCCTGAACGTCAACCAAGTCATCCACCTTCTCTGTGTTGGCGCATGGCTTGGAGGGCTGACACTGCTCTTGATGGTGTTGATGCAGCGTGCTCCACAGGACGCTCGCCAAGTGCTGCACAGATTCAGCACGATCGGTTACTGCCTGGTCGCCAGCATCCTCCTCACCGGCCTGATAAACGTCCGGGTCCTTAGTGGCGCCTACTGGCCGACCCCGCTATTCAGCGGCTTCGCGCTCATTTTGTTGATCAAGGCTAGCCTGGTGATGGCGATGCTGTTGCTGGCACTCTTCAATCGACTGAATGCTCGATCAGGCCGTATTCACGTACTGCGCACCAGCATCCTGGTTGAATGGTTCTGTGGGGTGGCGGCAGTCGCAGCGGTCTCACTGCTGGGGACACTCCCACCCACCCCGCTCAACTGATGCAAGTGATCGTTATAACGCCGCTTTGGCGTAACAGACCACTCACCAGGCAGAACGCAGATCCCTTTTAGAAATCGAAGGTCACCCCGGCATACAGGGCCCGACCGTCACCCGGCGAATGCAGCGAGGCGTCGGCGCCATCGGGGTCGTACCAGACGTACTCGTAGTAGCGGTTGGTCAGGTTCTTCAGTTGCAGGTCGACGCTCATGGTTTCGCTGAGCTTGTAGGTCGCGCCCAGGTTCATCAGTACGTAGCCGCCGTACGTGCCCTGGGTATTCTCACGCTCCAGGTAGTAGTTGGTCTGGCCGTTCGCCCAGGCGCTCAGTTGCAGGGCAGGGGTGGCCTGGTAGCTGATGCCGGTGTTCCACAGGTGGTGCGGCACGTGGTCGATTTCCTTGCCTTTGCTGTCGGGCAATGCGCTGCTGGGTTCAAGGATCTTCGAGTATTGCCAGGAGTACGACATCCACATCTCGGTGCGCTCGTTCGGGTGCAGGTTGACCTGCAGGTCGTAGCCCCAGCGCCGGGTTTCACCGACGTTGTCCGATTCGCCGCTGGGGTCGTTGAGGCGGCGGCTGACTTCACCGGTGGCGTCCTGGCGCCAGTAGGCCACGCGGCCATCGATCCAGCTGGCAGGTGTGAACTTGACGCCGGTTTCCCAGCCGTCGTTGATCGACGGGTCAAGGTCTTCGTTGCGCGGCGGCACCTTGTAGGCCGCCGCACCGGTACCGACCTGGAAGGTGCGCCCCCAGTTGGCGTAGACGCTGGCGAAGCGCCAAGGCGAGTAGACCACGCTGAGCTTGGGCTGCTTGATCAGCCCATAGTCGTTGATGTCGTAGTCCTGCCCGGTCATCTTGTTGGTGAAGTCGCCACTGATCTTGTCCACCCGGTAGGCCGGCACGATCTTCAGTGATTCGAACGGCTCGATCTCAGCCTGCACGTAGGCACCGACCGTGTTGAAGTCGAAGTCCTGGTCGCGGGTCTGGGCCTGACGCACCCGTTCCAGCGTGCGATAGCGCTCGCTGCGGTTCTGCTGCTTTTGCACATCGCTGCCGCCTTCCAGCGCGAAGGCGTG